>JAYUEZ010000140.1:0-2371 GCA_043738965.1 Gammaproteobacteria bacterium | reverse complement strand
GCGCTGAAATCGCCACTGGCGGCGCAGCCGATTGAAGCCATCGTGAAAATGGCGACGGCCAGAACGAACAACCAGCGCATGCTCAGCATTCGCATCAGGAAACCGGTCAAAGGGATGGCGATGACCTCGGCGATGAGATACGCGGTCTGCACCCAGCTCATTTGATCGGGCGCCATGGCAAGCGCGCTCTGAATTTTCGGCAGCGACGTCGCGACAACCTGCACATCCAGGATCGCCATGAACATGCCAATACACATCACGACGAAGCCAAGCCAGGTGGCCGCGTTCATCTGCTGGAGCCGATTCGTCTCAACATCAAACTAGACGGCGCGATTCAGTTCGCTGCCCGTTTCCTCGCGAAACCAAACAAGTCACTTCACGCCGGATTGAGCTAAACAATCGAACACGCGGCAAACGACGCTAATTGGAAGCGGTACATTAAATTGCTCGACAAATGAGGACGGCATTGGTGCCGCCAAAGGCGAAGGAATTTGACATGACTGCCGTCAAGTCGGGGATGGCTCTTGCCTTGCCTGATACGTAATCAAGATCACATTCGGGATCGGGGACATTCAGATTAATGGTGGGCGGAACGATTTTTCGCCCTAGCGCGAGCACGGTCGCCACAAATTCAAGGGCGCCGGCCGCACCGAGCAGATGGCCATGCATGGACTTGGTCGAACTGACCGCCAGGCGGCCGGCGTGCGCGTCAAATACTTGCTTGATCGCCGCCGTTTCCACGGCATCGTTGGCCAAAGTGCCGGTGCCGTGGGCGTTGATATAGCCGATGTCCTCTGCTCTCAGCGCAGCGGATTCGAGTGCTCGCCGCATGGTGGCGGCCTGACCTTCGACAGTGGGCCGTGTGATATGCGCAGCATCGGTATTGAGCCCGTACCCGACAAGTTCTGCATGCACACGAGCGCCACGCGCCTGCGCATGCTGCCAGTCTTCCAGTATGACCATGGCCGCGCCTTCTCCCAGTACGAGGCCCGTTCGGTCTTTGGCAAAGGGTTTGCACGAAGCGGCGGGATCGTGCGGATCTTCGCTCGCGAGGGTCTTCAATGCATCCCAGGCCGCCAGGGTTCCGTCAGTGAGCGGCGCTTCGGCCCCGCCGGCGATTGATAGGTCGATTTCTCCCAGCGCAATCCGCCGTGCAGCTTCGCCGATTGCAACGGCGGACGATGAACAGGCGGTGGAATAGGTCAGATTCGGTCCGTTAAACCCATATTCGATCCCGATCCAGGAAGCCGCGGCATTATTCATGGCCATCAGGACGCTATAGGGTTTGACTCGCTCGGACCGTTCTCCGTAAAAAGTGAAATAACTATCGTCCGTGGTTTGCGCGCCACCCATGCCGGTGCCGACGAATACGCCGGCGCGCAGACGGTTCGCATCGTCGAACACCAGAGCGGCGTCGCTTACCGCCTGTGCCGCGGCTGCCAGCGCAAACTGACTGACCCTATCCAACATGCGTAGCCGGGGTGCGGGAAAGCGCTTCGCGCCGTCGAACGCTGCTGCGCCGCCGATGTGGCGTCGCGGATTTACGAGCACGGGCTTGCTGGCATGCGCCAGTACCGGTACCGGTAGTCGGGCAATTCCCGAGCGCCCCATTGCAAGGCTTTCGAAGAATTCGTCCGGGTCGTTCCCCAGCGGCGAAATCACCCCCAGTCCAGTCACGACGACGCGTCTCAAGACGTAGCTTCTTTCCGAGCTAACGCGGGAAACTGCTCGGCGACAAGCTTGTCGATATACGCCACGAGGTCGCCGAGCGTTTTCATCTGGCTGCGCCAGGCCGTGGGTTCAGACGGCACCGTGATCTTGAACTCGTCCTCCACGGCGAACAGAATTTCTATCATCGACAACGAGTCGATGTCCAGTGCTTCCAAATTCGCTTCCGGTGGCAGGATTTCAGGTGCGAGGTCGAAATTAGCTTTGAAGATACCGTGCATTATTTGCAACGTCGTCATCGGGTTCCTCCTGGAATGGCAGGTGAAGAATCGAAAGTGCGTCGTGCGCCTAACTTGGTCGCCACTAGTGCTTACCTTGGTAATACGTCGAATTGGCGTGAGATACGGAGCGGCTCTGACTTGCCGCTCCAGCGCGCACCCGCGGTTAGGAGTCGTGGGAAGCGCTGCAGTAAGCGAGTCGCGACGCGTGTCGGTAGCGGCCGCATGAACAGCTGTGCGAATAGGGCGGCGATGTACAAGCGCCGAGAGAAATTCCGGCGCCACGCCAGCGCATAGTCATACCGGATCCTTTCGAGCAGGTGGCTTGGAGCGTACAAGTTGCTGCGTACGTCCAGGCGCGTAATCAATTGCTCACATAATAAGGTTGCGGATTGAATGGCCATGCTGATGCCTTCGGCGACAAT
>JAYUEZ010000139.1:0-6263 GCA_043738965.1 Gammaproteobacteria bacterium | reverse complement strand
CGATCATTCGCTTTAAGACCGATGAAGAGGCGATCGAAATCGCGAACGATATCGCCTTTGGACTCGCGGCGGGCGTGTGGACGCAATCGATCAAACGCGCGATCAAAGTCTCGAATGCGATTCGTGCCGGCACGATCTGGGTGAATACCTATCGCGCGGTTAGCTTCATGTCGCCGTTTGGGGGCTACAAGAAGAGCGGATTAGGCCGCGAAAACGGACTCGAAGGCATGCGCGAATTTCTACAGACCAAGAGCGTTTGGATTTCGACCGCCGCCGATGTGCCTAACCCTTTTATCATGCGCTAAACGCGCCTTCCCCGAGGTGCTGCATTGAACGCGCTTTCCGATATCTTAGTCGTCGCCCTCGAACAAGCCGTGGCGGCGCCCTACGCGACGCGTCTGCTCGCCGAAGCTGGCGCCCGCGTCATAAAAATAGAACGCGACGAGGGCGACTTCGCGCGCGCCTATGACACCGTCATCAACGGCGAATCGGCCTATTTTGTGTGGCTGAATGCCGGCAAGGAATCGCTGACCTTGGACGTAAAAAATCCCAGCGACCAGCAATTACTCGAAGCCTTGATAGCGAAAGCGGATGTGTTCATCCAGAACTTGCGGCCAGGCGCCGTCAATCGGCTGGGTTTGAGTTACGACGAAGTCGCGAAACTGAATCCACGCGTGATCATGTGCAGTATCTCGGGTTATGGCGACTCGGGGCCACTCGCCGAAATGAAGGCTTACGATTTTCTGGTGCAGGCGGAAAGTGGTCTATGCTCTGTTTCTGGTACGCCAGACGCGCCGACGCGTTGCGGGGTATCGGTGTGCGATATTTCTACTGGGCTAACCGCCTATGGCGAAATCCTGCGCGCCTTGTTCGAACGCGCGACGACCGGACGGGGCCAACATCTCGAAATCTCGCTGTTCGACGTCATAAGCGAATGGATGAGTGTGCCGCTTGCGTACTACACCTACGGCGGCCGCGTGTTGACCGGCACTGGCTTGGACCATACCCAAATCGCTCCGTATGGTGCGTATGACACGGCTGATGGGCAGATCATTATCGCCGTTCAGAATCATCGCGAATGGGTGAGCTTGTGCGCCACCATGGGACGGCCCGAACTCGCCGATGATCCGCGCTTTAAATCCAATCCGCTGCGCGTCGAACATCGCGCGGCCCTTAAGGTTGAATTGGAATACTTTTTCAAACAGCACACGCGCGTCGCGTTGGGCGCAATCTTGGAGCACGGCAGCATCGCCTATGGTCGAATTAATTCGACCCAAGATCTGAGCTCACACGCGGCGCTCAAAACTAAAGATGTTATCTCCAACGGTAAACGCGCGACGCTGGTGCGCCGAGTCTGTGATGACGCCGAGACACCGCGTGCTGTCCCGGCTCGCGGTCAGCATAGCGCGGCGATTCGCCGCGAATTTACGGAGAAATAACCATGGCAACGCGTTTAATTGATGGCCCGTACTTCGAAGAATTTACTGTTGGTCAGGCCTTCGTCGCCCCATCAATCACGATCACCGAAGGCCATGCCGCGGTCTACGGCGCATTGTTCGGCGACCGCATGCGCCTACCGCTCGATCACCATCTCGCGCGCCGCGTGACCGGTCAGAGCCGCCCCCTCGCCCATCCCTATCTTGCCGTGCATCTGGCGGCGGGCCAGACAACCTATGCGTCGCAGCACGTGAAGGGCAACTTGTTCTACCGTGGCATGTTGCTTAAGCGGCCAGTTTATCTGGGTGATTCGCTGTACACGACGACCAAGGTCGTGGGCCTACGCCAAAACAAGGCCAAAGCCGGCCGCGCGGCGACTGGCATGGTCGCGCTCGAAATGACCACCGTGAACCAGGACAACGATGTGGTCCTGCATTTTTGGCGCTGCCCGATGATCGGTTGCAAGGATCCCGCGATCGAAACCGGTCACAACGATAATTTTGATTGGATCAAGAATTCTTTTGGCCACGACGAGTTGGTCGCGGCACTGCCTCGCGGATGGGATTTAACGCCGCTCGCCTGCGACATCACGGGACTTAAAGGCCCAAGCGTCGCACCCGGCGATGAATTCGAGATCGCGCCGAAGGACACGGTGACTTGCGCGCCCGAACTGGTTCGGATGTCGCTCAACATCGCGTATACGCACACCGACGAGACTCGAAGTTATCTTGGTCAACGATTGGTCTATGGCGGTCACACGATCTCGTTCGCGCTCGCGCAGGTAGTTCGCGCGTTACCCAACCTTCTGCACATGGTGGCGTGGCGCCACTGCGATCACTTAGGACCCGTGTTGGAAGGCGATCTCATCAGCACGAAATTTAAGGTCGTTAATTGCTCGCCCACTGCGGCCGGCGGCACACTCTACGACTTAAGCGTCGAGGCGTTCGCGCATCGCAAGGACGACACGGGCACAATGCAACATGAGAAGGTGTTGGACTGGGGGCTGGTGGTGTGGGGCGCTTAAAGACTTGCGGTGTGCCCACCATCCACCGTGATCAAATTTCCGTTCATATACCGCGACGAGTCGGACGCCAGAAAGATCAACGCGCCGTCGAGTTCTGACGGGTCGCCGAAGCGTTTGGCTGGAATGCG
Source organism: Gammaproteobacteria bacterium (assembly GCA_043738965.1). GTDB lineage: Bacteria > Pseudomonadota > Gammaproteobacteria > CAIKBL01. The sequence goes on along the minus strand of JAYUEZ010000139.1, from coordinate 3,674 downwards.
ATTGCGCAACCGATCGCCGGCCGGCGTCTTCAACCATTCGTCATTCATCTCGGTGATGAAGTAACCGGGCGCTAGCGCGTTCACGCGAATGTTGCTGGTCGCCAAGTCCACGCACAGATCGCGGCCAAGATTAATCAAGCCCGCTTTGGCCGCCGAGTAGGGCGCTAAATGGCCGATCGCCCGGATCCCGAGCACCGACGCAATATTGATGATGCTGGCGCCGCGCTTATCGCCCAATCGACGTTTAATCACTTCCTGCGCGAGCACCCAAGGGCCACGTAAGTTAGTCTCGTATACCTGGTCCCACTGCTCGTCCGATAATTTTTCTGGCGCTTTCGGGATAGCGATCCCAGCGTTATTGACCAGTACATCGATGGGCTGTGCTTGTTCGGCGGCCTCGACGCAGGCGCGAATATTTGAGCGATCACGAACATCCAGCGCATAGACGTCGCAGCGTCCGCCCGCGGCGCGAAGTTCGCTGGCGAGTGCTTCCAATTTCTCGACTCCGCGCGCGCAGAGCGCAACGCGTGCGCCGGCTCGCGTTAGCGTGTGCGCGAAATGCCGACCCAATCCGCTGGAAGCGCCGGTAAGCAGAATATGTTTATTCGAAAGATCGAATACTGAATTGATGAATGATTTTGAATCCATGACTAGTGTGCCGTCCCGTAATGAACTTCGATAATTCGCGCAGCGATCGGACCACGAGACCAGGCGCGAGGAGGAGTCATAGCAGCGCTATGGCGACGACGAGCAACGCCGTATCGTGGTTCGAGGGCAAGCCACCCAACTATATCGTTATGGGGAAGGCTCATTGCGGGACGGCATACTAGGACTTGTTCGAATTCATGCTGTTATTTCCCGCCCTTGACCCGGTTGCCGTTCGGCTCGGGCCGCTTGCCATCCATTGGTATGGCTTGGCGTACCTCGCCGGCATTGGCCTTGGCTGGGCGTTACTGCATCACCGTGCGCTGCGAGCGCTTAGCACTTGGACCCCCGAGGCGGTTTCCGACCTGGTGTTCCATGCCGCGCTTGGGGCCGTGCTCGGCGGGCGAATCGGCTACGGTTTGTTTTACAATTTTTCGGAATACCTGCGCGAGCCGCTCGCGATTCTTGCCGTGTGGCGTGGCGGCATGTCATTTCACGGCGGGGTGATTGGATTTGTCTTGGCGCTGGCGTTATATGCGCGCCGCGCGCGCCGGAGTTTTTTTTCGGTGGCGGATTTCGTCGTGCCCGTGGTGCCGATTGGGTTATTTTTTGGGCGTCTGGCCAATTTTGTGAACCAGGAGTTATGGGGCGCGCCATCGACCCTGCCATGGGCGGTGCTGTTCACCAATCCCGCTGCGGGCGGTGTTCCACGACATCCCTCACAACTCTACGAGGCGGTCTTGGAGGGTGTGGTCTTGTTTTTAGTCCTCAATCTTGTACGGCGCCGTCAGCCCGCCGCTGGGGTAATCTCGGCCACGTTTTTGATTGGTTACGCGTTGATCCGTTTCGGCATTGAATTCATCCGTGAGCCCGACGTGCAAATCGGATATTTATACGGCGCTTGGTTGACGCTGGGGCAGGTCCTGTCATTGCCAATGGCAGTCGCTGGCGCCGGCATCCTAATGTGGGCCAATGCACGGTCCGCACACACCAACTAACAGCGAAACCTCGATGCAGCAGTACCTCGACCTTGTGCGTCACGTGCGCACACACGGTGTGCGCAAAAGTGATCGCACCGGTACCGGCACGCTCAGTGTGTTTGGGTATCAGATGCGTTTCGATCTGCGCTCCAATTTTCCGTTGGTCACCACCAAAAAAGTCCATCTGAAATCGATCATTCATGAACTACTGTGGTTTTTGCATGGCGAATCCAATACGCGTTATTTGCGCGAACATGGGGTGACCATTTGGGATGAGTGGGCGGACGCCCATGGCGAACTCGGGCCGGTGTACGGCGTGCAGTGGCGTTCATGGCGAACCGCCGGCGGTCAATCAATCGATCAAATTCGCGAGATCATAAAATCGATCCAACAAAATCCTGACTCACGTCGCCATGTCGTTAGCGCGTGGAATGTCGGTGAATTACCCGAGATGGCGCTTGCACCCTGCCATGTGCTTTTCCAGTTTTATGTCGCCAATGACGAGCTATCGTGTCAGCTATATCAGCGTAGCGCGGATATTTTCCTCGGGGTGCCGTTTAACATCGCGTCCTATGCGTTGTTGACACTGATGGTGGCGCAGGTCTGCGGTTTGAAGCCGGGTGAATTTGTGCATACCTTGGGTGATGCCCATTTGTATCTGAATCATCTTGAACAAGCGGATTTACAACTTGCGCGTCAACCCTACCCGGCGCCACAAATGCAGTTAAATCCGGCGGTCGATTCGTTATTTCAATTCAAGTACGAAGATTTTACGCTTAAGAATTATCAAGCCCATCCCTCGATTGCAGCCCCGATTGCAGTGTAAGCCGTCGCTTCAGATGCGTATCAACCTGGTGGTCGCGATGGCGGAGAACGGGGTGATCGGCCGCGGCCGTGCGTTACCGTGGGCGTTACCCGCCGACCTGAGTCGATTCAAACAGATTACGCTCGGCTTTCCGTTGATGATGGGTCGCGTCACGCATGAGTCAATTGGACGTCCGCTCCCTGGCCGCGTGAATATCGTCGTGAGTCGCACCCCGAACTATGCAGCGGCTGGCTGTGTCATCGTGCCGTCGTTTGACGCGGCCCTGGTGCAGGCGGGTGCGGTGGACGAAGTGATGGTGATCGGTGGGCGCGCGTTATATGCGGCTGCACTCCCGCGCGCCGCGCGTATCTATCTAACCGAAGTGCACGCGCGAATTGACGGGGATGTGTACTTCCCAGAATTTGCGCGCGCCGGGTGGCGCGAAATCCGCCGCGAACGGCACACGCAGGATGCGCGAAATGACTACGATTATAGTTTCGTGATTCTCGATCGCGCGAACGTCGTTCCGCATTAATCGGTGCCGCCCGGCGCGGGAGTGGTACCGGGCACGCTAAAATACACTTGATCCTCGAGCCTCAATGCGGTGAGCGCGCCACCCCATACCGCTCCGGTGTCGAGCGGATACACTTGGTAGCGCGCCACCTGTTCAGAGTCGAGGCGCAGTGTCGACCAATGGCCGAATAAAATGCGCTCTCCACGCGCTGCGCGCGTGGGCAACATGAACCACGGTATGAGTCCGGGTGCTTGAGTTCCCAACGGGCCTTTCTCGCGCAGATCCAACCGCCCGTCCAGGGTGCAATAGCGCAGGCGCGTGAGGCAATTGGTAATGAAGCGCCAGCGCTTTTCGGGTGCAAGATCGGCGCCCAAGGTATCCGGTCCATCGCCATACATGGCGCGTAAATAGTCCTTGAAGTGTTTCCCCCGCAATGCGGTTTCTACTTCAGCGGCACGCGCCTGCGCGTCCGCGATTGACCAGTCGGCGGGCACTCCAGCATGAACCAAGGTAAAGCGAAGGGTGGCATCGTGATGAATCAACGGTTGCGCGCGGAGCCAGGTGAGGAGTTCATCGCAATCGGGTGCAGCGAGAATTTCGCGGAGTGTATCGAGCGGTTTGGCGCGCCGTCTCGAGACAAAGCGGCATGCGAGTAAATGCAGATCGTGATTGCCCAACACGGTGATGGCGCGCTCGCCAAGGGCTTTGACAAAGCGCAACACGGCAAGAC
>JAYUEZ010000138.1:0-2375 GCA_043738965.1 Gammaproteobacteria bacterium | reverse complement strand
GGCTCAGTTACACGGAAATGGCGAGCCTCGTGACTCAGTTCGTGGCCGGAGGCTTGCGCGCGACGGCGCGTGGTTCCGCGGTGGTCGCGCGTGCAACGAAACAATTCAGCCCAAGGTAGGCTTAGCCTCTCCCGTCACTCCGAGCGCAGCGACGCAATCCCCCGTGTGTTGTCTTCTGGAAACGCTTCGTCGTCGCAGTTCTCGCAACGAAGGCAGGGCACGCTGGCCTATTTACCTTGCCGCGCGATCCGTTCGAGAACCGCATCGGATGCCGTCCAGTGATCTTCGTGCAGCCATGTTTCGAGCAGAAGTTCCGGTTCCGCGGCGCGCACGGCGTGCCAGGTTTCGCTCTGGCGTGCCGCCAGCGCCAAGGACTTGAACGCGCGCATCACCTGCGGCTTGCGCTCGCGGATCGGTTTAACAAAGCGTTCGACCACCGCCTCGAAGTCTTCGTCAGTCTTGGCGATCATTTGCGCGATCCCGAGTTCACGCGCCGCTTCGGCGGCGATGAAATCGGTACTCGATAACAAGCGAAGCGCGGTCGCCGGCCCGACCAATTGCATCAGATCGGCGCCGCCACCCCAGGCCGGCGAGATACACATCTGACCCTGCACGAAGGCGATGCGTGCGTGATGGGCAAACACTCGCATATCACAGGCCACCGCCAATTCGGCGCCGCCACCGATGGCATCACCATTCAGCGCGCCGATGACGGGGACCGGAAAAGTGCGCACGGCGTCGAGCGCGGCTAGCGAGTGCTTTTGCATGGCCCGCACGGCGGCGCGCTCGCGCACTTGATCGAATTCGACCAAATCGCCCCCGGCAGCGAAGCAGCGCTCACCGGCGCCGTGGAGCACGGCGGCAAGTAATTGCGGATTGCTCGCGTGTTGCTGAAAAGTGGCCTCCAACTCCTTCAGCACGGCCTGACTCAGCGCATTGCGCTTCTCGGGACGGTTGATGAGCACGGTGAGTATGCCGCGTTCTATGCGGGTTTTGATAAACGAAGTCGAAATGGCAGTTCTCCTTTGGCGGCATTGTTTGGGACTGGGGACAATTTGGGACAGCCCAGTCCGCAGGCTTGATTTTGCGGGAATTTTCCAAGGATGTCCCCTGGTGTACTCCACGGTAGACAGTGCTTACCCGGGGGCGCATGATCGCCGGGGTCGAGCACCATGTTAAGTGCGCGCCAAGCTCGCCGAGCCCAACAATGCCGGCGCCGAAACAAGCCGAGGCGCCGAGTCCGGTCGCGATTGTCTCGTTGCCCACCGCGTCGCGCGGTACGCCCAAAGCACTCGTCACCAGCATGACCAAGCCGGGTGCGGTACTGGCCGAGGCGCGTTAGCAGCTTCGTGGAATTTGCGCTCCGCGGAAGCGCTCGACAAATTTGTGTGGCTGCCCGTCCTTAAGACCGGTGCGGCCCCGTTTTTCATCTGCGCGGCTGACCGCCGCGCCAGCTCTCTTGAAAGGGAGTACTAGTGTCCGATAAAACCCTGACTGATATCTGTTTTGAGAATTTTGATCTTCATCCGAATCTGCTAAAAGGCCTCGACAAAGCCGGTTTCATCCGCTGCACGCCAATTCAGGCGATGAGTCTGCCGTTAACGCTTGCCGGACGCGATGTCGCCGGGCAGGCGCAGACCGGCACCGGCAAAACCGCGGCATTTCTGGTCGCGCTGTATAACCATTTACTCAACAAGTCTGGCAAAGCCGCGCGACGGGCCCAGGATGCGCGCGCGGTCATTCTCGCACCGACTCGCGAGCTCGCCATCCAAATCGACAAGGACGCGCATCAAATCGGGTACTACACCGGCATGCGCGTGGGGCTGGTGTATGGCGGTGTGGATTACGAGAAGCAGCGTAAGCAGCTTGAAGATGGCGTCGACATCATTATCGCGACGCCTGGACGGCTCATCGATTTCGTCAAGCAGCACGCCGTCAGCATGGGCGCAGTCGAAATCATGATCATGGACGAAGCCGACCGCATGTTCGATCTCGGCTTCATTAAAGACATTCGCTTCCTGTTGCGGCGCATGCCGGGTGCAAGCGAGCGGCAGAATCTATTGTTCTCGGCGACCTTGAGCCACCGCGTGCTCGAGCTCGCCTACGACCACATGAACGATCCCGAGAAGCTAGTGGTCGAGACCGAATCGGTGACCGCGTCCAGTGTGCGGCAAAAAGTCTATTTCCCGGCGACCGAGGAGAAGTTGCCGCTATTGCTCGGTCTGCTCGGCGGCATGGACGCCAATCGCACGATGGTGTTCGTGAATACAAAGTTTGGTTGTGAGCGCGTGGCGCTGACGCTCGAACGCGCCGGTTACAAGGTCGGTGTGCTCTCCGGTGATGTACCGCAGAAGAAACGCGAGAGCCTGCTCGCG
>JAYUEZ010000137.1:0-6279 GCA_043738965.1 Gammaproteobacteria bacterium | reverse complement strand
GTCATTCGAATACCTTGCTCAAGATCGCGAACTCCCTAGGCGGCGCCACGAGAAAGTTGAGTTAATTAAGCGTTAGCTAAAAGTCTCCAGGCCGAGCCGGTAGTGGGGTACGCACTCCGCTCTTCGTCGCCGGCCATCCCTGGCCGGCTCCTCGCTGTTCCGCGCACGGCGCTATCCTAAGCGCCGCGCGCTCCACAATGACGCTACGTGCGCACCCAACTACCGTCTCACAAGCTCGGTGCGCGAGTGCCTAATTTAATGTGACCTAAGATTACGCCGGCGGTTTGCGCAGTAAATCGGCAAGGCCCGCAAACGGTTTATCGGTAGCCGGACTCACCGTTGGCTTAGCGGTCCCGGAGCTATGTCCCTGCGCCGCTTCGACGAGCCGCATGTGCTCGTTATCGTGGCAGTACAAACACAGCAGTTCCCAATTACTGCCGTCCGGCGGATTGAAGTCATGATCGTGATTGCGATGATGAACCGTCAACTCGGTCAAATTCTCGCGCGTAAATTCGCGACCGCAGCGCCCACACACCCACGGATAGAGCTTGAGGGCGAGCGCGCGATAATCACTCTCGCGTTTCTCGCGCGCGCGCCGCGCTTCAAGCACGACGCGATCGAGTTTACTAGCGCTGTCCGTGGACTTGTGGGTACTCATGGTTTATCAGGTGATTTTGCGACAGCGTAATACGAAGCAGCGTCACTATTCAATCCGCGCGGTGGCTGGCCGGCGTGCATTTCACCGCCGGCGAGTGATCTCGAAGCATTGATGAATTCGGGTGTTGCGCTTGAAGTCGGCCGGCAGCGTTTCGCGGCTCACATCGCGGAGGTTGAGCGCGCTGAGCGCCACGGTATCCAGGCGAAATCGCCGTAGGTTGGTCGAGAACACCAGCGTGCCGGTGGGTGCGAGCCAGCGCAGCGACTGTTCGATTAAATGCACATGATCACGTTGCACATCGAGCGTGCCCTCCATGCGCTTCGAGTTCGAAAATGTCGGCGGATCGAGAAAGATCAGGTCATAAGCACTATCAGGTTCGCGATCGAGCCACGATAAACATTCCGCATGGACGACTTGATGCGTTGGCAAGCCAAAGCCATTAAGCGCTAGATTTTGTCGTGCCCATTGGCAATAGGTCGCCGACATGTCGACCGAGGTGGTCGAGCGCGCGCCACCGGCGGCGGCATACACGCTCGCGGTCCCGGTATAGGCGAATAGATTCAGCACATCGACACCCGATGAACGCTCGCGAATCAGGCTGCGCGTCACGCGATGATCAAAAAATAAACCGGTATCGAGATAGTCGCGGAGGTTCACGCGAAACTTGAGCTCGCCTTCCATCACTTCCAAGAAATTCCGCGCTTCGGCGAGGCGCTCGTACTGCGCGGTTCCACGCTGTCGCTGCCGACGCTTGAAGATAATTTGTGCGGTGGGAACTTCCAAGACTTCCGGCATCACGGCCAGCGCCTCGTCGAGGCGCGCGCGGGCGCGCGCTTCGTCCACGCTGGCCGGCGCCGCGTATTCCTGCACGTGCACCCAGCGCGCGTCACCGCTGTGGTAGAGGTCGATCGCGAGCGAATACTCCGGCATGTCGGCATCGTAGAGCCGATAACACGTGATGTTTTCGCGCCGCGCCCACCGCGAATGCGCGCGGAGATTTTTGGTGAGCCGATTGGCGAACATGGCCGCACCTGGCGCAGTTTCGGTACGCTTGGCCACGCGCTGCTGTGCACGCGCGACTCGCGCACTGCCTGGCGGTAGATCCGGATTAAAAAATTCTGGCGTCAAACGAAACCGAAGTAAGCGGCATTCCAACGCGCCGTTGAATAGGGTATGGCTGCGGTGCGCTTTAATGCCGAGTGCGTTACCGAGATCCGGATTGGCGGTTAATACAATGGCCTCCCACCCAACGAAGAACTCGCGCAAGCGCGCGCCCAACGTGCGATAGAGATCAACCAGTTCCTCCGCAGCGCCGAGACGCTCCCCATACGGCGGGTTGCACACCACCAACCCCGGCTGATTCGCGTCGTGTGGCGGTGACGCTCCTTCAATGGCATGTCGTTCGACGTGCACGTGACCGCGCAATTCAACGCGATCGATATTTTCCCAGGCGGTGTGGATGACGCTCGGATCGCTGTCATAGCCCACAATCGGCGGAATCGCGGACCGTCCCGCGGCACGCCGCGCTTCAGCCTCGGCTAGCAGTTGTTGCCACAATCCTGCGTCGTGCCCGCGCCAACGGGCTGAGCCTAAAGTGTTGCGCAACAGACCCGGCGCGATATCCCCCGCGATCATCGCCGCTTCGATTAGAAACGTGCCCGAGCCACACATCGGATCCACCAACGATCCGCCGCCGCGCGCGATTTTCGGCCAGCCAGCGCGATACAGAATGGCCGCGGCCAAATTCTCTTTAATAGGCGCGGCGCCCTGCCGCGTGCGATAGCCGCGTCGATGTAAACTTTCGCCGGCGAGGTCTAGCGCAAGCTGAGCTTGGTCCTGATCGAGATACAGGTTGAGGCGGATGTCGGGCCGGTCGGTGTCAACGCTTGGACGATTGCCGAGCGCGTCGCGCAGTTGATCAACCACGGCATCCTTGGCGCGTTGCGCGATGAAGTGACTGTGCGTGAGCTGCGAGCGGCCAGTGACGGCGTCGATTGCGAGCGTGCCGGTTGGACTTACGTGCGCTGCCCAATCAAGCGTGCCGACGCCGGCGTAAAGACTATCCGCATCGGGCGCCGGAAAGCGCGCCAGCACCAACAATACGCGATTCGCGATGCGCGACCACAGGCACGCGCGGTACGCGACTTCGAGCGCGCCGTGAAACGCTACGCCCCCAACGCGTTCCTTGCAGTCGATCGCGCCCAACGCCGCCAGCTCGGCGGCGAGCAAATCGGCGGTGTTCTTGGGACAAGTGGCGAAAAACTGGTGCGACATGAGCCGCACAGTGTGCCACGTTAAGCCAGCTCCCGCCCGCTTAAAGCTGCGCGTCTAGGCCGCGCGCAAATTAAGCGGCTGCGATTCGGCGAGCGGTGTCGTTTTCCATTGCTTTAATGTCGGCAGCACGTACTCGGCGAAGCAACGCATATTGCGTTCGGCTTCGTCGTAGGGCATGCCGGCATAACTGAAATTGCACGTGATGCCATTCATATCGACCACTTCGCGCATGTAGGCGATTTTTTCTAGAACCTGCTTCGGACTGCCCCACGGCATCAACTCGGCGAACGAGCGCGCGGCGCCGTCCATGCCTTGCTTGCCGATGTACTTGCCGACATTTCGATAGAATTCATAGCCCTTATCGGTGCCGAACTTCGCACCGGTCATCTCGTAATGCTTCATCGCGGTGTGGTAGTAAGCGCCGATCCATTTGTAGGCCATGTCTTCGGCGCGCGCCGGATCTTTATCGACGAAATAAAACCCGCCACAAAACGGTTGCGGCGGTTCGCAGCCATTGGCTTTTTGGAAGACCTCGCGATAAATCGCGAAATCCTGTTTGACCACTTCCCACGGTTTTTGCGGGATCACGAGCAAGCCGACTCCAAGCTTGGCCATGATCGGCATTGACTCGGGCGAGACCGCTGCCGCATAGGTGCGGCCCTTGAATGAATTCAACGGCAGTGGGCGAATGTCACGCCGCGGTTGCTTGGTCAGCGCGCCGCCTTCGACATAGCCACGTTCCAGTCCTTCGAGCAGCAGCTCGGCGTATTCCACAAAGCGCTCGCGGCCTTCGCCTTGGTCGATGCGAAAACCGTCGTATTCGACTCGCGCGAGACCGCGGCCAAGACCGAGGATCATGCGTCCGCCCGAGAGGTGATCGAGCATCGAAATTTGTTCGGCCACGCGCATCGGATCATGCCACGGCAGAACGATCACACTGGTGCCAAGTTTGAGCCGCTTACTACGACCGGCCATGTAGGTCAGGAATTGCACGGCGTCTGGGCACATCGTGTAATCGGTGAAGTGATGTTCGATCGACCACACCGAATCAAAGCCGAGCGGCTCGGCGTTTTCGATCAGCCGTATTTCTTCGCGATAGACCTCGGCGTCGGAGCGTTGATTGCCAGGGTTTTGAAAAATGGGTGAGCAGCCTACATGCATGATCCGATTCCTTTGGTTGATTTATTAAACTGTACTTCCATTTCGCGCCGCACGCGCACCGCTTCCTGCGTTGTATCGATATCGACATCAGCCCACGTCAGCGCGGCGCCGCGCACCACCGCTCGTGTGAGCCGGCAATGATGCGCGAGCCCGATCGGCAACGCCCCACGCGCCACTGAATCCGCGGCCGGCATTAATTTACCCCACACGCGATAGCCACCTTCACCGTCGAGGATTTCGCCGGCCGCGAGGTCGCGCTTAGCCGTGGCGACTACATCGCCGCGCCAGGCCAGCGGCGCGCCAGTCGGTTCGCCGCGTAATGCCACACTGGCGATGGAGATGCCGAGCTCGAGTCCGATCAAATGATAGGGCTTATACATGGCCGCATAGCGGCCACTCTCGTCAGTCTTAAGACCGTATTCCGCGAAACAGCGCATGACATAGTCGGTCGGTGCTTCAAACACCGTGTACACCCCCCAGCGCAGATCGCGGGCGAGACGACTACCGTCGCGTTCCAAACTTGACACGACTTCGACCATGCCTTTGTCGTCCAACACACCTCCGACTGCACGCGGGCGCAGCACTGTCGGTAGCGCGTCAACATCGCAGGCCGGGAACGTGAGCCCGTCGCGCGGTGGCGCAAGACCAGTGGCATTTGCGACCGCGGCCATCTCGATGCCCGACTTGGTGCCATCGAGAAAGGAGTTGAACATTTGCGCGTTGAGGCTGCCCTGCGCTGCTTGTTCCGCGCTTAAGCCGTAGTACTGCCACACCGTGTCTGGCGTCGAGTCATGGTAGATCGGTAAGTATTTCGTCCCTTTGCCAGCGGCGACCACGTCAAATCCCGCCGCGCGTGCCCAATCCACCATTTCGCAGATCAACGCGGGTTGATCGCCATAGGCGAGAGAGTAAATGACGTTCGCGGCCTTGGCGCGCGCCGCGAGTAACGGTCCCGCGAGGACATCGGCCTCGACGTTTACCATCACCACATGTTTACCGTTGGCGCTCGCTTTCAGCGCGTGATGCACGCCAGCCGCCGGATTGCCGGTCGCTTCGATCACGACTTCGATCTCGTCAACGGCGAGTAATTCGTCCGCGTTTTCGGTGAGGTAGGTGCTACCGTTGGCCAAGGCTTGGGCACAACTACGCGCCGCGACTTTTTCCGCCGGCCAGCCGACCCGTTGCAACGCATCGCTAACGCGCGCAGGCGCGAGATCGGCCACTGCCACCACGTGCATGCCTGGTGTGCGCGCGACCTGCGCCAGAAACATCGTGCCAAATTTGCCCGCGCCAATAAGCCCAATGCGGATGGGTTTATTCGCCGCCGCGCGTTGCAGCAATAGGGCGTGCAAATTCATCTTACGATCTTTAAACCGCGTCGCGCGCTAGCTCGCGGAGACAATCGTCGGCGAGCGGTTCAATCGGTGCGAAGTCGCGATGCGCGATCCATTCCGGACGTTTGAACTGACGAATGTGATTGTCGACATGACACAGACTTAAGTAGACGATCGTGCGATCGAATGGCGACATATTCGACGGGCTGCCATGCACCAGATTGCCGTGAAACAAAATGACCGAGCCCGCGCGGCCTTTCGGCGCGACCAAACCGCCTTCTTTGACGAGCCGGCTAATGGTGTCGTTATCGATCGTCCATAGCGGATAGCTCGTGGTTTGCAGATCATGACCGGCCTTGAGCGTGCCTTGTTGGTGACTGCGCGGAATGAACATCAGCGCGCCGTTGAACTCGTTGACCTCTTCCAGAAACAGCGCGATGTTCATGGCCCGCGGCTCGGGCATTAGATCGTCCCTTGCCCAGGTGCCGTAGTCTTGATGCCATTGCCAGACATCGCCATTGAACGCGGCCTTGGCGTTGATCTTGTACTGATGCATGTACACGCCACCGCCCAGGATCTGAATGATGGGTAAGATCAGTCGGGGGTGGCGCCCCAGGCGCCGATAGGCTTCGTTGTAATAATGGGCCGCGAACGCAGTGCGTGCGGTCTTTTCGTCTTTCTCGCGCACCACTTCCTGGCGTTGCATCGCGAATATCTTATGCGCCTCGCGGTTCAAGACGCCGACTTCAGCAGTGTCGAAGACATCCGGCAGAAAGACATAACCGAGGTCTTGAAACTGGGCGAGTTGGGCACGAGTTAATTCCATACAGGCGCTCCGCGCGGTTGCGTCCC
>JAYUEZ010000136.1:0-2389 GCA_043738965.1 Gammaproteobacteria bacterium | reverse complement strand
CGGCCGACCCCGAAAGTAGCGTCAACACTGCACCAATTAAACCTGCTTGCTTGTCCCTGCGCATAGTCGCGATCCCCGATTAATTTGTAGCGAGTGACTGGCATGCTCGCGTGTCGCTGGGTGTTGGTCAATCGCTGCGAGCGGTAATAATTCCGGAGGCTACACTGGCGCGACGCCTGCGGTTAAGAGAGATTAAAGTTTAATCCCTCCGTCTCCTGCTGCAACGTGCGCTTGGTTTGTGATGGCGTTCGAACCTCATCACGGCGTTTTCCTCACCATTGCGGGAATAATCGAATGATTAAGAGAACGGACATAAAATTGTTCGCCCGTAAATTTTCCATTCGGCGATGAAGGTACCATCAGCGCTGCCGATCCCCTCGCCGCCCTGCCCGAAGGCCTCGACCGCAAACTGATCGTCGATTTGCTCCTCGCGATTTCATTTTATCGCGGAGTGGTGCGAGTATTGGGCGCGCTCGAGATCGATGTCGAGTCAGAGTATCAGCACTAGCTCGCGGCGTTTCCGTTCCCGACCGCGGTCGCTTGAGGTATCCCTATGAAGGCCACCAACTCTCGTCCCGTTCATCTCGTCGGCAGCGTCCCGCTGAGTGATGCGACAGAGGTGTTTACCGTGGTCAGTGAGATTCTTGGCCACCATGTGCAACGATTCCCCGACGGTGAAACGGGGCGCCGACGAAACTGGATCAATTTCCAATACGCGATGCTCGCCCGCCACCCGCAGTTCGAATTCGTGGGGCCGGCCATGGATCCTGATTCGGTAGTCACCGAGAGCCACGGTCAAGGCGCTGATTATGTGAGGCCGACCTTGCTGCAGCCGCGGTCGGATGTTCGCCCCGCCGATCTTAGGTTTGACAGCCTGGGGTATGCACAAGCGGCGCTCGAATCCTACGCCAGTTTTGCGGCATTAAAACAGCGGCAGGTGGTTGCTGCCGACACGCGTTTTCTCGTCGCAGTGCCGACGCCACTCGCACCGATCGCGTTGTTCGTCGCACCGGACTCCCTGTTCGACGTGCTACCGGCGTATGCCGCCGCGTTGAGCCGCGAAGTGCAGGCGGTGGTCAGTGCGATCCCGGCCGAGGAGCTCGCGATCCAATGGGACGTCGCGGTGGAGTTTGGGTTATGGGAAGGCTTGTTTCCGCCGCCGCCAGGGAATTGGAAATCGCAGCTTCTCGACCAGCTCGCGGCGCTCGGCGCATTGATCCCGCCGGCTGTCGAACTCGGCTTCCATCTCTGTTACGGCGATCGCGGACATCGCCATTTCATCGAGCCGAAGGACTGCGCCAATCTTGTCGAAGTCGCCAATGGCATTGCGGAGCGCGTCCAGCGCGAGATCCAATGGGTCCATCTGCCGGTCCCCCGATCACGCAACGATGCGGCGTACTTCGACCCCCTGCGACACCTTACGCTTGCGCCTGCGACTACGCTTTATCTTGGACTCGTCCATCAAACGGATGGGCTCGCCGGTACACAGACGCGGATGGCCGCCGCGGCGCGCGTGGTCCCGGACTTCGGGATTGCCGCCGAGTGTGGCCTGGGACGACGCGATCCTGCCACCATCCGCGATTTTCTGAAGTTGCATGCCGCGGCCGCGGACTTGTAAGCCAGCTCCGCGTCGCCCACCCGTTGAACCTGAAAAGCATGCTTTGCCAGATCTATCGCGATGCGTTCAATCTTCATCCGTCGCCAACTAAGTCAGACGGTTTCGACTAATTCCGAGATAGAAACTTGGGGACGCCCACGCGCTCGACGTCTTCACTTGGATATCCCGGACCATGCATGTCCGCGATTTACCGGTGCACGATGAAACCGATCATGGCGATGGAAATAATTACCCATCAGAGCCCGCCCATGGTGGCGTTCGGGAAGAACGGTAGCGAGCGAACGCGTTGACCGGTGAGCTTGAAGTACGCGTTCGCGAGTGCTGGTGCAAAGGTCGGGACCCCAAGCTCACCAACCCCGCCGATGGTCGCCGCGCGATCGGCGACTGCCGGGTTTGGCATGACTCTGACGCTGACTTGGGGCATCTCACCTAGGCGAATCATCCGGCTGCGATTGAAATTGAGACTCTGCGCCACACCATTCACGAAAGTCTGTCGTCCATACAGTGCGGCGTTCAAGCCATGCACGACGCCACCACTCAATTGTGCCTCTACCGAGCCAGGATTGATCGACAGGTAGCAATCGAGTACCACCGACACTCGATTCACCCTGAGACTCGTCGGCGTGACCGCGGAGATTTCCACCACTTCAGCGACAATGCTGTTGAAGGCGGTACCGATCGCAATGCCCCGCGCATGTCCGGCGGGCGCGGGACTGATCCAGTTGCCGAGTGCCGCAGCGGCATCGAGAACCGCGCGCCAGCGCGGATCCG
>JAYUEZ010000135.1:0-2390 GCA_043738965.1 Gammaproteobacteria bacterium | reverse complement strand
AACGCCGGGTCATTGCGATCCGACGGTGAACATGCACGATTGGTATGTCGGTGTGCGAAAAGGGATTGTCGAGCAGTTATGGCCGATCAGCGCGCGCGGCGCGATGTTTTAAGTTCCAACAACGTTTACTCTTGTCATTCCCGCGAAGGCGGGAATCCCACGGTAAATTTGTTCTTACTAACCGCGTGACTCTGTGACTGAATTTTTAGTCATGCGCAAATAATCGAAGACGAGGCGATTACGGAAGGCGAGTTTGCGCATCATTTCGGCGATGGATTGAGCGGGTTTCTGAAATGACTTGAGGATACCGACCGCAAAGCGGCGCAAGCGGGTGATGTTTTCCGGGCCGAAACCGGTGCGGATTTGGCTGCGATCCTCATCGTAGTTCCAGTCGATGATGTAATGAACGCTCTCGATGCTCCAGTGCCCGCGGTTGATGGCCAGTACGCGTTGCGGCGAGGCTTGTTGCGGTGTGCGGCTCGTGATCCCCAGAGCGGTTTCACACGAGAAGACGCCGGTTTTTTTGTCGATGGATTCACGCTCGATCAGAAAGGCTTGGCCGATGTAGGGAAAGTCGAGGTAGGCATTGAGCGCGGTGCTGCACCAAATGCGGCGCGTTTCGATGCGGCCATGATTCGGCGGTGTTACCTCGACGAAATCAGGGGCGGCACGCGTCGCGAACAGCAAAGCGATATCGCGTTCCAGCACGGGTTGGTTGCCTTTGACAGTGAAATGATAGTGAGCCTTGTGTTCGACCAAATAGGTGGCCAGCGTGCGTTGCGTCAACAGTGCATCGCCCGTGATGTCCTTACCGAGAATGTCGCAAGTTTGTAGTAACGGAATCGCCATGCCTATTTCGTTGGTGCGCTTTTGCTCATCACTGCCTGCGACCGGCAGCGTGCCGACTTTTTTTGGGCGTAGCAGCGTTTCGAGTCATGCCCGATCACGCTCATGATGTGGGTCTGATGCCCGGCTTGGTCGAGGGCATTCTTCATCGTCTTGCCATCCATCGCCAGCGCCTCGTCTGGGCTACCCCAGGACTGACTCCACGCATTGAGCGCCTGATCCAGCACGCCCGGTTCAATGCGTACCAGGCAGTCGCGAATAACAAATTCGCTCGGAACCACATAGAGTCCGTCCTCACGTCGGCAGCCGAAACGTTCGCGTGCTTTCTGTCCCAAGCCATCGGCCCAATTCGAGATCGCTTTGTAACCGCGCATGCCACACAGGGTCGCGCCCGCCGCGATGCCCAGCACGACCGGCAGGCGATGACGTCGCCCTTCGCTGCGGCGCGGATCGGTAATGGTCGTGAAACACTGCGCCAGCGAGCGCATCTGTTGGGCATTGAGCATGATCTTGGGGGCTCCGGACAATTGAAAGTGATCGTGATCGGGGTGGGTCAGCTGCGTCTGCGGATCGCGGCACACGGGACGGACAAAGACTCGTTTGGGTGCGTCGGCCTGTTTGCTGTAGCCTTCCCGTGTGCGTCGATACCCTTGGGTCAGCCCCAGTTCGATCCAGTTCGCGGCGCGATACACGCCACCATGGAAACGCTGTGGATCAACAAAGGTTTCCAGCAGCAGCAACGGATGACCAAAGCGGGTTTGCCAATCGGCCACCACCCGCCGTTCGGTCAGCGATAACACCCGTGAGCCGACATTCGGCCGGTGCCACTCGGGCAAGATCAAGAAACGGCTGTTGTTGGCGATCAGTTTCAGCCGCCCATACTGCGAGCGAAAGTCCCAGCCAATCCAACGATCTCGAACGCCGCATTTCAAGGCGGCGGCTGATAGGCTTAGCTGCGCCACCCATTGCTCGCGCCACGTCGCGACATACCAGAGCGTCTCGCCAATCTTCGCGAGCGCGCCAAGATAATGGTGCCGCGCCATCTGCTCTTGATAGCGCGCTTCCTCGCCTCGCTCTACAGGACGCACTCGTAGCTCCGATAGGGCTTCTTTTGTCCATTGCGCCCATTCCATCCCGTGATTTATACCGGGAAAGACGGAGGGTGTCCAGCTTTTTAGATTAACTTGTTGATTTCACTTGAGCTTCGCGGAAGGGCAAATTCGCCCTGGCTTGCAGATGATTGCGAACAACGGTTTCGGTGACAGATGATTGAGTGTTCATGACAGACTTCCTTATGTGGTTAGTCGCCTCGATCGACGATCACTACGAAGTCTATTGAACACACTTTTTACTTGCTCGTCTTTGTGTCGCCAGAAATTGATCGCGCGTCCACGATTGCAGGGGTACCTCTTGCGACCCATGCCACGAATCCAACAAACTTGATCGAGGACCCCAATTGAGTGACTCCGATTGACCCGACCCAAATAAAATATGAACTCTGTTCCATAACTGAACTTTGCGCTGTCGGGTCGCGATGACGGACG
>JAYUEZ010000134.1:0-2393 GCA_043738965.1 Gammaproteobacteria bacterium | reverse complement strand
GCGCTGAAGCGCAAACGTACAAGGATTTTGTCGCACAACCCGAGGCAGTCGACGCCATCGAATGGAAAGTCGAACAAATGCGCGCGCAGGAAACGAGCGCGCGATTTTTGTTTCCATTGGGAAATACCGGATTGGCTAAGCGTCTTGGGCGGATCACCTGCCCAACGCTACTGCTGTGGGGCGAACTCGATCGCGTGATGCCGTTTACTTATGCCGAACGCTTTGCCAGTGGCATAGTCGGCAAATCCGAGATCGTGAAGGTCGCAGCGGCTGGACATCTGGCTGAGTTGGATGCGCCGGCGAGCGCGGCTGATGCCGTGTTGAAGTTTTTGAAGTGATCTCAAGTTATGCTTTCACGAAGCACCTGGTAGGGCAGAAAAGCGCAGCGCCTTCTGCCATTCAGTTGTTTTAGTCTCGCGTGCGGAAGGCGCTGCGCTTTTCCGCCCTACTGGTTAAACTTCGATACAGTGCGTCTCGGCGTAAGGTGCGAGCTCGCGACTGTGTTCCCGTATCCGGTTTGATTTACGAAAGGCTTCACGCATGACCCAACCCCGCCTCCGCTTCGGCACTGCCCTCCGTTCGCCTTATGACGTCGCGGCCTCGGCGCAACGGATTGAAGCGCTCGGCTTCGATGTGCTGGGCTGCGGTGAACATGTGAGCTTCCATGGTGATACCGCCAACGGTTTCGTCTCGCTCGGTGTCGCGGCCGGTGCCACAAAAAATATCCAGTTGATGAGCGCGATTACGCTAGTCCCGCTGTATCCAGCCGCGCTGCTGGCCAAACTCGGTGCGGCGCTCGACGTCGCATCCGGCGGCCGTTTCATGTTGGGCGTGGGTGTTGGCGGCGAATTTCCGAATGAATTTGAAGCCTGTGGGGTACCGGTCAAACAGCGCGGGTCGCGCACCGATGATGCGCTCGAGGTCATCACCCGGACCTGGACCCAAACCAAGGTAACTTACCAAGGCCGCTACACTACCTTGAACGACTTCAGTCTGAAGCCGCTGCCAATTCAGAAACCGCGCCCGCCGATTTGGGTCTCCGGACGCAAAGAAGCGGCCATGCGCCGCGCCGCGCGCTATGCCGATGGTTGGTTGCCGTACATGTACACTCCCGATCAGCTGGCCGAGAGCATCGCCAAGATCAAGCAGTTCGGCGCGGAAGCTGGACGCGATATGAGTCAATTCACGCCGGGTATTTTCCTGTTCACGGCGGTGCATGAGGATCCGAAAGTTGGTTTTGGCATGGCCAATGACAAACTCAGCGTGCAATACGCGCAGGACTTCACCAAGCTGGTGTCGAAGTACACATTGGCTGGCGATCCCGCACAATGCCGCGCGCGGCTTAAAGAATATATCGACGCTGGCGCGCGATTCGCGTTTTTATCGACCGCCTGTCCGGACGCCTATATTGATCGCAATCTCGAATTAATTTCATCGGGAATTGTCGCGCATTTCCGCTAACGGGTGAGCACGGCAACGAAGGAGGGCTGATGGCCTGTTGCATGGTGGGATTGCTGATGATTTATCAGCTCATCGATGCGTGGCAGCGCTGTCGGCAGTGGCTGCGGCGGCCGTTGCGCTGGATGCCAGCGCCGGGTGCGCCGGTACCGGTCGCGCCGCGCACGCCGCGCGGCAGAATCCGCGGATCCATTTTGCTTGCACTGTTGGTGTTTCAAGTGGGGTTTGTTACGACGTTTGCCTTCACCCATCGCGCGCGATGGCAGGCGGACGTTGCAGGGATGGTGAGCGCGGCGCAGAACATGTGCCTATCCGTCCGCGCGTTCGCCGCGCGTCGCTCGCTGTAACCGTAAAGCCAAGATTGGCAATTCATTAAGCGCAGGGAGAACTCCCGATGGCAGTTATCGAAGCAGATGTCCTGGGTCAAACGAGTGGCTTCCACAGTGCCCCCAATGGCCCGGTTACTACCGCGCGTCATTGTCGCAACTACCTGCTCTACGCAGTCTTGGTTGGCGCTGGACTATTGCCGGTGCTATTCGACGCCGCACCTGCGTGGAAAGCGTTTGGCCTCGGCTTGCTCGTGCCGGGGGGAGGCTTCTACGCCTTAGGCCTGTGGGGCGTACTCGCGGTCGCCGTGGCTTTATTTTTGTTCTGGCTCTCGCTCATCGTTTGGTTTTGGTGCGGCATGGTGGTGGCGCCGCTTATGGTGTGGCTCGGCGCGGCGCTCGTCGCCGCCGCTTTATGCGGCTCCACGTTTTATGCGCCAGCAAATTTCCTCGCGCCATTAACTGCGTTAGCGATTTATTCCTATTCACGCTCGCGCACATCCGCGCGTCGGATCGCCGACGATGCGCGCTTTACCCAACGTCAGGGTTTTATTCGGGAATCCCTAACGGAAGTCAGAGCGCAAATTCGCGACGAGCCCGCGGCCGGCA
>JAYUEZ010000133.1:0-2394 GCA_043738965.1 Gammaproteobacteria bacterium | reverse complement strand
ACTCACTCGCTTTCGATCAAGCGGGCGAGGAGTTCGTTAAAGAATTCGGCATGGGCCTGGAATATACCGAGCGAACGCAAAATTCGTGGATGGTGCTTGAGGCGCATCTCACCTATCAAAACGAAGCGCGTCTGGGCGAGCGCTTGCGAATTGAAACACGCGTGCTCGATTTCAATCAAAAACTCGCGCACCTGTATCAGGAGATGTATCGCGACTCGGTGCTTCTCGCGACTCAAGAACAAATGATGTTGCACGTCAGTCTGGCGACCCGGCGCGCGACGAATTTTGCTCCTGAAGTGCTAACGCTACTGACTGCTCTGCATGCTCGGCAGCGAGATCTGCCATGTCCGAGTTCAGTGGGTCGACCGCTTGGGATCAAGCACAGATCGTGATTATCAATCGTCATCTGAGTTCTCGGCATTGCGAGCGCAGCGAAGCAATCTTCCCCCTCACGCTAGCCCTCTCCCGCGACAGATTTCGGTCCCAAAGGGCCGCAGGGAACGCTCGCATTGACATCGACACCAGCAGGTAAATTAGCGTGACTGAATTCAGCGACAAAGTAGTAGTAGTTACCGGTGGTGGTTCGGGGATCGGCGCGGCGCTGTGTCGCGAACTCGCGCGCCGCGGCGCTCGTGTGCTGTGCGCGGATCTCGCCGCCGACAGCGCGCGCGGGGTGGTCGACGAAATCACCAAGGCCGGTGGTCGCGCTATCGCGTATCCGCTCGATGTGACTCAGGCGGAGCAGGTCGCGGCGTTAGTCGCGACTGCCGTGGCGGAACACGCGCGGATCGATTTCATGTTCAACAACGCGGGCATCTCGGTCACCGGCGACGCGCGCGATCTAACGCTGACGCACTGGCGCCAAGTGATCGACGTGAATTTGATGGGCGTGGTCTACGGCAGCGACGCCGCCTACAAACAAATGGCAACGCAGGGCTTTGGCCATATCGTCAACATCGCCTCGCTCGCGGGCCTGATCCCGTTCCCGACCAACGCGCCGTACGCCACCAGCAAATATGCGGTTGTTGGCCTCTCCCAATCTTTACGCGCCGAAGGGGAAGACCTTGGCGTACGCGTCAGTGCGGTATGTCCGGGCTTCATTCAATCCAACATTTACAAAGCGACGCCGTTTATCAACGTTGATCGCGAGCGCGCGTTGCGCAATATGCCATTTACGCCGGTACCAGCCGAACGCGCGGCCAATTTGATCTTGCGCGGGGTGCTGCGTAATGACCCGATTATTATTTTTCCAGGTTACGCCCGCGTGGTTTGGTATCTGCAACGACTCAAAGCTGCGCTGCTCAACCCGCTGCATCGCAAAGGGATCCGAGATCTGCGTAAACTTCGCGGTAAGTGAAAATTTAGATCGCGATCTAACCTAGGCCAGGTGGCCGCTCTGGTAGTCGCGCATCGCCTGTTCTATTTCAGCGCGGGTGTTCATGACGAACGGCCCGTGCTGCACCACCGGTTCGTTTAGCGGCTTACCGGCGATGACCAAACAACGACCGCCTCCTGCGTCAGCGCTAAGTTCAATACCGTCGCCGGCACTTAGAATTGCCGTGGTCGCGTTCGGGATCGCTGAACCGTTTAACTTTACCGTGCCTTCAAACACGTAGACCAGCGCGTTATGGCTTGCGGGCAGGGGAAAGGTCACGCGACCGTCACCCGCCAGACTCACATCGACATACAGCGGATCAGTGCTGCCGCCGGTAATTGGGCCTTGCACTTCGCGCGCCGCGAGTTGCACACGACCCGCGATGACTTTAATCATCGTACCGTCGGCAAGCGTGACTGCAGGGATTTCGGCGGCCGGAATATCGCGGTAATTTGCCGGTTTCATTTTTTCGCGGGCAGGAAGATTCAGCCACAATTGAAAACCCCGCAGGCGGCCGGCGGTTTGTTGTGGCATTTCGGAATGAATGATGCCACGTCCCGCCGTCATCCACTGCACGCCGCCCGCCATTAAATCCCCGCGATTGCCGAGATGATCCTCGTGCAGCATGTGGCCATCGAGGATGTACGTTACCGTTTCAAAACCGCGGTGCGGATGTGCTGGGAAACCGGCGATGTAGTCGTTGGGATCATCCGACGAGAATGCATCCAACATCAGGAGCGGATCGAGTCGTTGGTCCGGGCGCGCGCCGAGCGCGCGGCGTAAGCGTACCCCGGCGCCGTCTTGCGTATCGATGGCGGGTACGAGTTGGGCAATAGTGCGCGGTTTCATTGCTTAATCCTTATTGGTGAGATGGGGAGATCCAAGGTCCGCAGGACCTGCGTCAACAACACGACCGCGCGCGGGCGATAAAAGCCTATTCGCGTGGCCAGCACCACGCGCCGTCGCGGCACCGGTGCACTAAACGGAACGGATTTAACCAATCTGGTCTGATATTGATT
>JAYUEZ010000132.1:0-2399 GCA_043738965.1 Gammaproteobacteria bacterium | reverse complement strand
GAACCGCGCCAAATCCGTGCGCGGGCGAGAAGGTGCGTTCGATAGTGGCGCGTAACGTTGGCGATGGCGCGTGATTATTCACGCTTTCCGTATCGGTCAGCGCCGCGAGGATTTTTAAACTGGTTGCGCGCGGAAAATTTCGTAGCAGCGCAGCTCGGCTAAATCGACGTGGAAGTTTTTCAAACAGGGCGCTCATCGACACTTTTTGTTCGACCATGGCAGCCAGCACGCAAACGATTGGCAGAAACGCATCGCGCGTTGGCAATGCACTGAGTGTCCGACCGCGGCGATCGATCGCCGCGGCGGTTAGAAATCCACCGTTAGCCTCCCAACCACACACGCGGTGCGCGCCGCGCGCGAGTGCCGCGTTCATCCCCTCTATGACATAGGGCGAACCTATCTTGGTTTTTGGCGCCAATACCGACGCAAGCGGACTGCGGTCTAGCGCATCGTTACAGCTGATCGGAACGACCACGGCATCGGGGTTTAAGAATTCAGCGACGATCATGCCGACGAGATCGCCGCCAAAAAAGCGCGCGGTACTCATGGCATCATCGACGGCCTCTAATGCGATGAGCAAGGGGCGGTCACTGTCGCCATCGGTCGAAACTAACGCGTCGAAGCGGCCGTGTTCGCGTGTCGCTTCGTCAACGAGAGCTTGAATCGACGCCAGCGTAGGCGCATCGATCGCTTCGGTATCGATCGGCACGAATGTCGCGCTACGGCCAATGGGGATCACTACGGCGCCGACTGCACGCAGCGTCTCCACCAGCAAGTCACGGCCGACGGCCGAGTGTTGATAGACTAAAACGCGCAGGCCACGCAGCGCGGATTCGCCGAGAAAATCACGGTACCGCGCGAGATACGCGTCGCGCCCGGCGTGCTCGACAGGGAGCAAATCGCGATGGCCATGCTTGAAGTTGCCATTCGCCGCGAACCGGGAGGTTACGAAATCCTCGCGATACAGGTGCTCGCGCCACGCGGCGACGCGTTCATTAATTGGTGCTTCGTCGGTCTTTAGCAGTTCGCCTTTCGCGCTATTGGTCTTATACCCATTGCGATGAAATGGAATGTGACTACCGGTGATCATCATGCTGCCGCAGCCCCGCGCTATCGCGTACGCCATCAAGGCCGGCGTCGGGATCTGACCCAGGTTGACGGGTTGTAATCCAGCGTCGCGAATCGCTTGTTCGATCGCTTGCGCAAGCTCTCCACGGCCCCCTTGCTCGATAACATAAGCGGTTGAGCTCGCGCGCAGATCAGTTGCGTAGAAAAACATTTCCCCCGGTTTGATCGCACCGGCAGTGGGCGAAATGCCACTGAGGTATTCGAGTTCGGCACGGGCATTCAAGTAGATTTCGAGCTGTGTTAAATCCACCACGTCACCGCGACGCCCGCTCGTGCCGAATTGTAAGTCGCGCGGGCGATGGTCAAGCTGCGCGCGCAGCGAGGTCGAAGGGTAGGATTGGTCGTGTGTGTCCATGGAGGCTAGGTGAAGGACAGTTAACGCTAGGTAGTCGGTCGCGTGAGTCCGGCCATCGCTTCTTGCGCGCTGCTGCGCACCGGGTACTCCGCGTAATCCGCCTTGAGTTCCAGGGTATGGCCATCGGGATCGAGGACATAGACGGAAGTTCCGAAACCGGTTGCGCCATACAGTTCGATCGGACCCAGGGTGATCGGTACGTGACAGGCCTTGAGATGCGTGACGATTGCGTTGAAATCGCCGTGCACTAGCAAGCACAGATGATCCATGCCACGTTCCTCCTGAGACGCGAGGCGCGTACCCTCCGGCAACACGCGAAGATCGATCAAGTTGCGGCCGCAGCGCAGCTGATAAATCTGCAGGTCCTCGATAATGCGCTCGAGGGTTAGCCCCAGAATCTCGGTATAAAAACGCAAGGATTGCGTGATGTCGGTGACCTTCAATACTAGGTGATCGAGGCCGTGAAATTTGATCGGGCAGGGTGTTTTCATCCCGTAAGCCATAGGCGCATTAGCGCCGTGACGGCGTGGGGGCGCTCCAAGGTCGAAATATGGCCACACTCCTCGATGATGGCGAGGCGCGCGTGCGGAATCGCCTGGGCCATTTCTTCGTGCATCTCAAGCGTCGTGACGGCATCTTCGCGGCCAACTAGTACGAGCGTTGGGACCGCATAGGCAGCCAGTTGCGCGCGCCGATCGGGGCGGCCAATAATTGCGTGGACGTGTCGGAGAAATGTGGCCGGACCGATTCGCGTCGCCATTGATAGTAGCGGTGTCGTCAACGTTGCATCGTCTTGTCGCGTGGAATGGAGTAATGCGGGCAATAGCAACGGCGTGACTTCAGCAAAGCGTCCCTGTTCAGTCATTTCTATCAACCGTTGCCGACGACCGGTTTGCTCCGGCGTGTCGGCGCGTGC
>JAYUEZ010000131.1:0-6364 GCA_043738965.1 Gammaproteobacteria bacterium | reverse complement strand
CGGCGCCATCTATGGCGGCGATAAAACGCAGCGTGCTTGGATCGCGACCCGCTTTCGCGGCTCCCCGCGCCGCCGCGTCTACCGTCGCTCGCGCCCCTTCGGCGTTACCGCCCATGTGACCGTCGACGATCACGCCAGCACAGAGTTCGCCAGCGAGTTCGACCGCCTTCGGCCCCATGCAGGCCATCTCGAATGGGATATTGCCCCAGCTCGACGCCCCTTCAAGATGCACTTTATTAACCATGCCCCAGGTGCCTTCACGACGTTCGCCGAGTTGGACCAGCGGTGCCACTTCCGCCGCCGCGAGCAACGCCTGCATGTAGGTCAGGGCCGCGCGGATTTCGGCGAGTTTCGCCGGCGACAAGCCCGCGGTTCGCACCGCTGAATCCCCGGCACCTACTCCGAGCACGGCGCGTCCATTGCTCGCCATATTCACCGACATAATCGCATTCGCCGTCACTGCGGGGTGGCGGGTAACGGTATTGGTGACCCCAGGTCCGAGCCGGACCCGTGTCGTCGCCATCGCACACATGCCAAGCGCGACCCACACATCATTCCACAGCATCTGCGAATCGCCGATGTAGACGGTGTCGTAGCCATGGCTATCGGCAAATTTCGCGAGTTCAACGACCGGCGCCAACGTGGCGCCGGAGAAGGGCCAGATCATGGTACTGAAGCGCACCATTCACCTCGTCGTATTCCGCAGCGCTCGACCGCACGATCGAGCGTGCGGGCTAATGTAGCATAGAGACATTCGCGACTCGGCGCGGACAGCGCGCATTCGAGTCGTCACTTTGAACGATCCGAGGCAATGGCGATTTCACTCCAAATTCCTCAGACTTTTCCGACCGTCGTCCACTTGCTGCACGCCGCCGCGGCACAAAATCCGGCGGGCGAAGCGCTGGTGATGGGTAATACTCGGCTGACCTATCGCGACTATCTTCATTGCGTCACGCGATTCGCGAATGAGCTCCTGGCACTTGGCTCGCGTGGTGAGCGCGTCGCGCTCATCATGGGGAATTCGCCCGAGTTCTGTATCGCGATGTATGCAGTGCACATGGCCGGCGCGCAAGTTGTCCCGCTAAATCCCCTGTACACCGCGAGCGAACTGCGGCCGTTGTTGGAAGATGCAGCGGCGCAGGTGCTCATCTATGACACCGCCAACGCGGCCCGTGACGGCCAACTCGCAGCCGAACTTAAAATCCCGCATCGCTTCGAAATCGGGCCGGCCGCGCGGACCTTATCTTCTGTCGATCTGGGCGTTGTCGGACTCGCCGCCGAGCTGCCGACGTCGGCGATGCTCGCGACGTTGCAGTTCACTGGCGGCACCACCGGACGCGCCAAGGGAGTTGAAATCACGCACGGTGCGCTCGCGATCAATCTCGCGCAGCGCCACGCGGTGTTACCGACGCGGCCGGACGTCGAACGCATCCTGTGTGTGATGCCCTTGTTCCACTGCTATGCCATTCATATGTGCATGCACAACATGGTACACAGTCGCGGTACCTTACTAATTCTGCCGCGCTATCACCCGGCGGAGCTGCTCGCAGTACTCGCCGCCGAGCGTGCGACCTTGTTCGGTGGCAGCCCGACCTTATTCACGAGCCTGATGAATTATGAAGGGTTCGAACGCGCCGACTTCTCGTCCCTACAGGTAACTTACTCCGGCGCCTCGGCCCTCTCGGCGGAGCTGCTCACCCGGTGGGAAACGCGCACCGGATCGCCGGTCATCGAGGGCTATGGTCAGTCCGAAACCGGGCCGGTCGTTTCCTTCAACCCGCTGCACGGGATCCGCAAACCGGCGTCGGTAGGAATCCCTTTACCCGACACAACAATCGAGATCGTCGATCTTGAAACCGGCACGCGGCAACTTCCGAGTGGAGAGTGCGGCGAAATCCGGGTGCGTGGACCGCAGATGATGCACGGCTATCGCAATCGTCCGGAAGAGACGGCCGAGACCTTGCGCGATGGCTGGCTCTATACCGGGGATACCGGCGAACTCGACGCCGATGGCTATCTGTATATTCGCGGCCGCAAGAAGGAGCTCATTATTGTCGCGGGCTTCAATGTCTACCCGCGCGAGGTCGAGGACGTGTTGGCCCGCGCGCCCGGGGTCAGCGAATGCGCGGTGGTCGGCGTCCCGGATCACACTCGCGGCGAACTGCCGGTGGCCTATATCGTCCCGCAGCAGGGTGTCGCCTGTGATCTAGAGGTCGTGCGCGGAGTCGCCCGCGAACACCTTGCGCTTTACAAACAGCCGGTCTCGATCCAAGTGGTGGATGCCGTACCCAAGACGTCGGTGGGGAAACTCGATCGCGTGGCGCTGAAGCGAATGGCGCTCGATAGTCGTCACTAAATCCTACGGCGCGCTGATCTTGTCGAGGTTGTAGCGGATTAGATGCTGCACGGCGTGTTCGAACCGCGTGTTCGGAAAGCGGTGCGCATAGCGAGAGGTTGGGCTGAGCGTGCGAAGCCCAACGCCAACGGTAGCCACGCGAGAAATAGTTGGGCTTCCTGCGACAGCCTCACCTACGGGTTCTGACATAAGGATCTTGTGGCAACAAGGAACGCCGAATTAAGTCGCTCCCATGACCATGGCGCGCACTCGGCCCGGGGTGATGGGCAATTCCGCGACTCTAGCGCCGAAGGGCTGCAGGGCGTCGGAAACTGCATTGGCGAGCGCCCCGAACGGTGCGATCGCGCCCCCTTCGCCGCAGCCCTTGAAACCGCCGGGCACCAGCGGCGACGGCGTTTCGATATGACTGATCTCGAAGCGCGGCACATCGGGCGCGGACGGCACGAGGTAATCCATGAACGAAGTCGTCAATGGCTGTCCGCGTTCGTCGTAGACCAGCTCCTCGAACAGTGCACCGCCTATGCCTTGGGTGGCACCGCCAGTGATCTGGCCATCGACCACCATGGGATTGATCATCCGCCCACAGTCCTCGACGACTATATAGCGGCGAATCGCGACAGCGCCGGTGTTGATATCCACTTCGACTTCGGCAATGTGGACCGCGTTCGGCACCGTCACCGTTGGCGGCTCGTAGTAGTGCGTGGTGTCAAGCCCTGGATCTTCGCCGGGTGGTAGGGCGGCCGCCGAGGTATACAGCGAACGCCGCGCAAGGTCGGCGATCGAGACCCCGCTGTTCGGCACCCCCTTGATGCTCGCCTGCCCGGCAGCGAGCACAATGTCCTCCGGCGAAACTTCGAGTAGGTGGCCAGCGATCCGTTTGATCTTGGCCGCGAGTTTCTGCGCGGCGCCGATCACCGCGCCGCCGGCGATCACGGCGGCGCGGCTGGCCCAGGTGCCCCAGCCGTACGGCGTCTCCGACGTGTCGCCGAAGCGCACGGTGATCTTACTAAACTCGATGCCGAGTTCGTCGGCCGCTACTTGCGCGAAGACGGTTTCGTGCGCCTGCCCATGCGAGTGGGTGCCGAGGAAAAGCGTGACGTGACCGGACGGATCGATTTTGATATTGGCCGATTCGTAGCCCGAGATCTGGATCCCAAACGGATACCAGAAATTCGAACCGGGACCGGTGACTTCGTTGTAACAGCTCACGCCAACGCCGCGATAAATTCCCTGCTCGCGCAAGCTCGCTTGCTCGCGCCGAAAACTCGGGTAGTCGAAGCGCGCCGCGGCGTCCTCGAGACTTTGCAGATAACTCCCTTCCTCAAACACGAGCCCAGTGGCGCCCGTATACGGAAACTGCTCTTTGCGGATCATATTGCGGCGTCTGATCTCGATCGGATCGAGGCCAAGTCGCTCGGCACCGCGATCGAGCAAGCCTTCCATCACCAGATTGCAGATCGGTGCGCCGACGCCGCGATAGACACTGTTGGTGGTCTTATTGGTCGCGACCGCGGTTACCGAATAGGCATAGTCCTGAATGTGGTACGTACTCGGAAACATCGCCGCTGCATGCAATACCTCAAGCACCGAGGTCCAAGGGTAGGCGCTATAGGCGCCGATGTCCGCGATCGCCCGATAGCGTGCGGCGAGAATACGTCCCTCGCGATCGAGCGCCAGTTCGCCATCGACCTGCTGCTGTTTGGCGTGATAGGACGCCGTGAAAGCCTCGCGGCGATCCTCGAGCCAGCGCACCGGGCGCTTAAGGCGCATGGCCGCCGCCACGGTGATAAGTTCTTCCTGGAAGAAGTGCGCCTTCAGGCCGAAACCACCGCCGACGTCGGGCGAGATCACACGGATCTTGTTCTCCGGATAGTTCAAATGCGCGGCCAGCTCGGTTCGTACCAGATGCGGCATTTGAGTCGACGACCAGAACGTGAGATCGCCCGTGACCGTATCCAGGCGTGCAATGCAGCCACGCGGTTCAAGCGGGACCGCATGATGGCGGCTGGTACGGAAGCGTTGCGCGATTACGGCATGTGCGGCGGCAAAGGCACCATCGACATTGCCGACACTGAAATCGTTATGACAGAGGATATTGTCGCCCCATTCCGGGTGGACCAGCGGCGCACCCGGTGCCAGCGCAGCGTTGGCATCGACCACGACGTCGAGCGACTCGTAATCGACGTCGATCAACGCGAGCGCATCTTCGGCGATGTAGCGATTGTCCGCGATCACTGCCGCCACGCCTTCGCCGCAGAAGCGCACGGTATCGACGGCCAGTGCGTGCCAATCGCATTCCTTGCAAGTTGGGTTCCGCTCCTTGTTCAAGCCCGCGCGCTGCGGCTTCACCACACCCTTGAGGTCTGCACCGGTTAACACGGCGTGTACGCCGGGTAGGGCTAGTGCCTCACGCGTCTCAATGCGCCGGATGCGCGCGTGTGCTTCGGGGCTCCGCAGAATTGCCATGTCGAGCATGCCGGGAACTTTGATCCCGCCAATGTAATTTCCATTGCCGGTGAGGAAGCGGGGATCTTCGGTGCGCTTAACGCGCGCCCCGACGAGTTTCCCGGTTGCGACGGTCGGTGTCACCATGGTTGTCCTCTCGCGCCTTGCGTTCACCTCACACTAGCATAGGTTACGATGTCAGTAGCCGTGTGCGAAGCGGCAATACACACGAATTCAGCAGCGCAGAATTGCGCTATAAGAAAGCTCTGAATAAGTCCATCCCGGACTTTTCAGAGGACGGAAAGGAAAAAATGTGATTTTGCCTTTACCTTCATTTCCAATGGCCTACGCCCATTAGAGATGGCGGCACATCCCTGTGCCGCAGAAAGCGCCAAGCGGTTTCGAATCGTTGCGATCTACGCCTGGACCGTACGTCGATCCGCATGCTTCAATACCGGCACCACGTCGCGCGTTATAACGAAGACTCGAACAACGCAAAATCCGCGGAGGGAAACATGAAGCCGCCGGTATTTCGATATGTGCGCGCCCATACTCTCGAAGAAGCGGTCCTTGTATTAAGCCGGGAAGGTGGCGATGCCAAGGTTCTCGCGGGCGGCCAAAGCCTGGTCCCGATGCTCAACTTCCGCCTCGCGCATCCGTCGGCGCTGATCGACATCAACCGGATCCCCGACCTTGATGCCATCACGGAGGAGACTGGTGCGATCCGCATCGGCGCACTGACCCGCCACTACGCCGTTGAGTCATCCCCTCTGATCGCCGAAAAACTTCCGCTCATCGCGGCGGCGGCCAAGCATGTTGCCCACGTCACCATTCGCAACCGTGGCACTTTTGGCGGCAGCATCTCGCATCATGATCCGGCGGCGGAGTGGCCGTTGGTTTGTCGCCTGTTCGACGCCGAGATCTCGACCACGCGCGCCACCGGCGGCCGTACGCTCGCAGCCAAGGATTTTTTCGTGAGTTATCTCACCACCGCGCTAGCTGAGGATGAGATCGTGACGGGCGTACGCATCCCGCAGCCACTAGACGGCACTGGTTGGGGCTTTGAGGAAATGAGCCGGCGTCTGGGCGATTTCGCGCTCGCCGCAGTCGGCGTGTTAATGACGATGCAAAAGGGTGTGTGTCGCCAAGCGCGGATTGCCATGGCGGGCGTAGGTTCGACGCCGCTCCGCGCGTCGGGCGCGGAGACCTTGTTACTCGGACAGACGATCAACGACGAAGCGATCGCGACTGCCGCGGCCCACGCGGCAACGGAATGCGATCCGCCCACTGACATCCACGCCTCTGCCGAGCTGCGCCGACACCTCGTCTCAGTGCTCGCGCAGCGTGCCCTCATCGCCGCGGTTCGCCGCGCGACGTCGGTTTGAAGGAGCGCAATACCATGCCTAATCTGCATCACATCACCGTCACCGTGAATGGCGTAAAGGTTGAACGTGAAGTCGAAGCGCGACGCCTGCTCGGTGATTTTCTGCGCGAGGACCTAGACCTGCACAGCGTGCACTTCGGATGCGAGCACGGCGTGTGCGGGGCGTGCACCGTGCACCT
>JAYUEZ010000130.1:0-2414 GCA_043738965.1 Gammaproteobacteria bacterium | reverse complement strand
AGGCGGAACGGGAAAATCGCAAACGCCGCGGCAAGCCATATCGCGAATTCGTTAAAGAATGGGAAACCGCGGCGCCACCACGCGAAGTGCCGTTTTACGGTTCGTGGAAGGACAAGGCGCTTATTTATCGCGGCTCACCGGACGATAGTTGCCCGGCCGACGCCATCGTGCCGGTCATGATGCCAAATCCGAAAGACGTGCGGATCGCGCAGCTGGAATCCGAGCTCGAGGTGTTGCGCGCGGCGCGAAAGTAGCGAACGACGATGGCGGCAGGAGTCTTACGCAGTTGGCTCGATGGCCGCCGGGCCAACGTGCTGTGGCTAGAGTATGAAGCCTATGCGCGTCGAGTATTCGCCAACACACCGAGCGATTGGTCGCGAATCGCAAGCCGCTATGCCAACACGATGGTACAAGCGCGCAAGGCGCTGCCAACCGACGTGTTGACCTTTGATCTCGCGGCCGCCGGCATGGCTGTGCTGGGCGATTCGGAGGTTGGTGTTGCGCGAGTGCGTGCGGCCTTAGCCGCACCCAGCGGCCGGGCTTTCATCGCGGAGGCGATCGACGCGGTCGCGCACAAGCTCGGCGCTACCACGGATTTGGTGTTAAAGGTCGCGACACCATTGGACCTGTTGATGAGCGCCGATCCCGACGCGTCGCCTAATTTCGATGAACTCGATGAAATCGCGACGGCCATTACGAATCTCTTCCGTGATCTTTCCGACAAGCCGCTCGCCGGCGTGCTCTTAACGCGCGCGTCCACCGCGGTATTGTCGCTCGATGAAAGTGACGCCTACGCGCCGATCCTAAACGCCGCACAGCATTATCGTTGGGTGACGTGTATGGGTTTGCATTCCAGCGTTATCGGTGTTTCGGCGAATCACCCCGCCGACGTCGATATTTTGCTGGGACCGGACATGCCGCTTTCCGCGATCAGAAATTTATCACCCGCTATCGCACGCATCGGCGGTGGGCTTGACGCGGCATTTTGGTCGAACCACGAATCCTCGTTCGGGCACACGGCTGGAGACTTGCTCTATGGCATCATTCCCGACGACTTAGAGCCTGAACAGGTGCTCGCGCGGATGGCGGTGCTTACGCGTTGACGAATTTTATTTCGGGCGCCCCCTGCGCCAACGCACAGATAATCGTGCAAGCGCAATTCGGGATCGTGTTTGGTATTGACGGCGAGGGTCGCCTCACGTCGAATCCGCGCGAAAAATTTGCCGAGGATTTTTAACACCAGCACGCTTTTGCTTGGCGCGAGTTCGTACAAGGTTCGTTTCGAACAACTGAGTCGCTGCGCTAATAGGCTTAACGCTTGAGCGCGAAAATCCTTCGTGCAAAATAATGGCTTCGACGCGCGGCGCAATTTCCAAGGTCATGCGCGAGGGCATTGTGATGGGTGGATCGATGGACAGTTGAAGGTTCATGAACGTTGAAATGGGTAGCCGTTTAATACGCGTCGATGCTAAAAGTCCGTTTCGATAAGTGCCGCCATCGCGACCTAGGTTCGCAATTCTAAATTGCTGCGTCGCAATAGCTAAATTGTCGGAAAATCAGAGAATTGACAGCCCACGGAGCCAACTCTATAGTCGGTCTGCCCCCCATTTGGGTACGCAGAGAAGTCACCGGGGTACCGAAGTGAACGGTATGCGTAAGCGGCTAACGGACCTCGCGCGTGACGGCGCGAATGCAATAAGAAATGCGGATTAACCGCGGCGCGTCACATGTAGGGATCGCTAATAATAACTCGACGATGTATCGGCAATCTGGTCGCTGTATTCCGAACCGTGAGGGAGAAGGGGTTCCCGCATTCTCCCGCGCACTCGTGGAGTGCCGCTGAGCCACAAACTAAGGCGCCTTAAACTATGCAGACTTCATTACGTCACCGTTTCGCGGCATTGGTGATCGGGAATCGGGGTACTTCGCTATTGGTCCTCATGTCGATCACGGCGTTTTTTCTATTCGGTCTACGATCAGTCGATATTCGCACCATCTTTTCCGACCTCTTCCCCAAAGATCACCCCTTCGTTCAAACGTTCAAAGACCATCCCAATTTCGGCAATCCATTGACGATTGTGATCATGGTCAAGCGCAAGGACGGCGATATCTACAACAAGGAAACCCTCGAGAAAATTTACCGCATGACGCGCGACATTGACCTTGCGCCGTCGGTCGACCATGACCAAATTATTTCAATCGCGACTGAAAAGGCGCGCTATGCAGAAGCTACCCCGTACGGCGTCGACGTCAAACCCTTGATGGACGCGAGTGCGCCATCCACCCCGGAAGAAATCAAGGAATTCAAGCAACGCGTCGATCGCGCGAATAACGTGCGGACGTTTCTTATCTCGTCCGATGAAACGGCGACTCTGGTTCAGGCGACCTTCATCGAACGGACGTTGGACTACGGC
>JAYUEZ010000129.1:0-2420 GCA_043738965.1 Gammaproteobacteria bacterium | reverse complement strand
TTGCGTATCAGGGCTTACGCAATTTCATCGTCGCGCGCGCGCGCGTCACCGAGCACAGCGAAGCTTTCGCGCGGGTCGTCACCGGTGTCACCATGCTCCAACAAGATCTCGAAAATATCGCGCCGCGGCCCATTCGCGATGCTTTGGGCGGTCCGGAGCCGGCGCTAGCGGGCGCGACTGGTGTTCAACCCGCAATTGCGCTGACCCGTCATACCGCCTTGGCGCCGCTCGACGATGCGACGCCAGATTTGAAGCGTGTGGAGTATCGCCTGCAAGACGGGCACCTGATTCGTCGCACGTGGGCAGTACTCGATCGCGTCCCGGATTCGGCGTTTGCGGATCGCGTGGTGTTAGACGACGTCACCGCTATTAGCTTTCGCTTTTTCGACGACGGGGAATGGCATGACGCCTGGCCGCGAGTCCGTGGCCAGGCGCAGATAGCAAACCTGCCGCGCGCGGTGAGTGCGCAATTGGTGTTCGCCAATGGGCGGGTGATTGATCGCTTGTTCTTATTGCCTGGGGCTGGTTAAACCGATGAGGGTGCGGCGCCAAACAGGAATCGCCTTAATCACGGCCATGCTGATCGCGGCGCTGGTGACAGCCGGCGCAGTGGCACTCGCGGCGAGCCAGCAATTCAATACGCGGCGCACCGCTAATTTGCTGCTAGCGGATCGCGCAGCGCTCGGCATCAATGAGCTCGAGGGCGCCGCCGGCCAGGCGCTAATTGCCGACGCCAAGCGCGCGCAATACGATGCCGGGACTGAGGCCTGGGCGCACACCAAATTTTCAACTACTCGCGCGGATCTCAGTTTCGCCGCCGACCTTAGTGATCTGCAGGGGCGCTTCAATTTGACCAATCTGTCGCCCGACCCTCGCGTCGGTGGTGAGGCCGGCGTACCGTCTACCGCCGCGTCGAAGGCAACCGGGGCTATCCCATCTGAGCAAAATAGCGCGCCGCCTGAATCTGATTCAGCAACAACGACCACCTCCGCAACGACACCACCGTCACCGCCCGCTGCACCGTGCGTGAGCGGCACGCCATGCGGAGCGGTAGACACTGCCAACGTTGCGCCGCTAGCGTTGAGCAAAGCGACTCCGGCGCAAGCGTCGGCAACCACGACTGGTGCCCCCGCGCTGGCGCCAGCACAATTGGCCGAGCAACAATTCCGGCTGTTGTTCAAAGCGCTAGAACTCGATCCCGAGCCCATTCAAGCGATCCTGGATTGGATCGATCCGGATACCGAGACTCGATTTCCGAATGGGGCAGAGGATGATTACTATACGAACCAAGCGCCTGCTTATCGAACTGCGAATCGCCCGTTCGTCAGTCCGCGCGAGTTATTACTAGTCAAGGGCGTGACCGTGGAGATGTACAAGAAGCTCGCGCCCTTCATCGTGACTTTGCCGCAATCAACCAAAATCAACGTGAATACTGCGTCCAAGGAAGTGCTCATGAGCTTGGCACCGGGCATCGATGCCAGCGTTGCCGAGCAACTTATCCGGGCGCGCGAAACCCAACCATTTTTGTCAGTCGAAAGTTTTCTAAAACATCCGCTACTGCAGTTCAGACAGGTTCCACCGGAGCTAATTGCGATAGACACGCATTATTTTGAACTCACCAGTACCGCCAGTAATGAGCGTCTTGACTATCGTATGCGTAGCTTGTTGGTACGCAACGGTGCCGCGGTCACAACGGTAGCGCGTCAGCGCGCCGAGCTCGACGAATAGCACCAATGAGTGGACCCAAGTGAGTAGATCTGGGTGAGTAGAAAATTAGTCGCCCGAGCGCTCGATTCGACCCAATACGAGTGGCTGTGGATCGATCGCGACGCCGTCGTTGCGGCGCTGCGCGGCGATGCCAATGCATTAAGTCGCGCGGCGGCGGGTGAACCGCTTCACCTGCTCGTTGACGGTCGACTCGCGCGCGTGATGCAAGCCAGCATTCCGGCGCGTTCGCAGCGGTTGGCCGCGCAGGCCGCACCCTATGCGGTGGAAGACGAATTGGTGGAGGAGATCGATCAAGTCCACATCGTCTGCGGCCCCGCCACCGCAACTGGGAGTTGCGCGGTGGCCGTGATCAATAAGCAAACCTCCGAGCACTTGCTTGCGCCACTGCGTGAGATAGGCGTCAACTTGGCGGCGGCGGTGCCTGAATTTTTGGCCTTGCCGTTGCAGCCAGGCGCATGGAGTCTCGCCGGTGACACCGATCGCCTCATCGTGCGCACCGGCCTATATAGCGGTTTCAGCAGCGAGCCCGAAGTATTTAATCAGCTGGCGAACAAGTTAATGCGCGAACAAACGCCGACGCAGCTTGATCTGTATGGCGATAGCGCAGTGCCAGAAACGTTGGCGGGGATACGGTTCAAACGGCACAGTCTGCCGCAGGGCATATTGGGGTTGATGGCTCCGGCATGCGTCAC
>JAYUEZ010000128.1:0-2420 GCA_043738965.1 Gammaproteobacteria bacterium | reverse complement strand
TCTTCTGGGATCCGATGGGCTCATCGTCGTGTTATCACGGCGTGACCACCGTCATCATGGGCAATTGCGGATTTACGTTGGCGCCGTGCGCGGCGCGCGATGCGGACTTCGTATTTCGTAATCTGGAACGGGCCGAGGATCTGCCGCGTGAAGCGATGTTGGCGGGGATCGATTGGCGCTGGGAGACCTTTCCAGAATTTCTCGATGTGATCGATAGCTTGCCGAAGGGGATCAACTACGGCGGCTATATCGGGCACTCGGCGCTCCGGACCTATGTGATGCGTGAGCGGGCGTTTAGCGAGCAGGCTACTGACGACGAATTGCGCCGCATGCGGCACGAAGTACAAACCGCGGTGCGCGCTGGCGCCATTGGCTTCTCGACTTCGCGCACTTTCAACCATATCACCTCCGATGATCGACCAGTCGCGAGCCGGGTCGCGGACTGGGACGAAGTGCGGTCCTTGGTCAACGCTATGGGTGAAACGGGCGCCGGGATCTTCGAGATCGCGAGTGAAACCCCCGGTCGCAAGCCGGAACGCCAGCAGGATTATTTCGATCGGCTCACTCAATTGGCCGTTGAATCCGGACGACCGCTGACCTATGGCATGTTCAGCACGCGCATTGCGCCCGATATTTGGAGGCCGTTTTACGAAGTGGCCAATCAAGCAGCCAAGGTGGGCGGCCGGATTTTCGTGCAATGCCACAGTCGCGCGCTCTCGACTCTGATGTCGTTCGAGACGTATACCGCGTTTGATAACTGGGACGTATGGCGCGAGCTGCGCGCCAAGCCGCTCGCCGAGCAGAAAGTTCTGCTCAAAGATCCCGAGTGGCGCCGCCGTCTGCTCGAAGTCGCGACCCGGCCGTATGACGGACCCGAGATCGTCGGCGCCGAGGCGCGCCCACCGGAATGGGATTGGGTGTGGCTGTTCAACGGTATCGGCGACGAAGTCCGGATGGATGAAGTCGGCAAACAACGGGGTGTGCATCCGGTCGAAGCCATGATCGACATCGCGCTCGAACGCGATTTCAAAGTGTTTTTCCGTCAGCCGTTGGCGAATGAAGATCAGGACCACGCGCTCGAGATGATGCGGCACCCGCGCAGTGTCGTGACATTTTCGGATTCCGGCGCGCATGTCGCGCAAATCATGGATTCGTCATTGCAGACGCACATCATGAGCCATTGGGTGCGGGAGAAGCGTGAATTCTCGCTCGAAGCCGCGGTGCGCCTGGTGACTTACGACACGGCTACTGCGTGGGGGCTCCATGATCGAGGCTTGCTGCGCGAAGGCATGAACGCCGATCTGTTGGTGTTCGATCCGGCGACGATTGGGCCATTGATGCCGGAAGTTGTGCACGACCTTCCGGCCGGCGCCAAACGCCTGCTGCAAAAATCGCGCGGTATTCACTACACCGTGGTCAATGGGAAAGTCATCTTGGAAGGCACTCGACCGACGG
Organism: Gammaproteobacteria bacterium; assembly: GCA_043738965.1. Taxonomy (GTDB): domain Bacteria; phylum Pseudomonadota; class Gammaproteobacteria; genus CAIKBL01. The sequence continues at coordinate 965 of JAYUEZ010000128.1, read as the reverse complement.
GTGAACTGCCGGGGCGGTTAGCGCGCGGACCGTTGGCAGCACGCGCTAGTTAGCACACCCGAATTAGCGGCGCGCGGACCAACTTATGGCGGTTGGTCCGCATCCGCGCCACATTCATCGCGCAGGGCGAGTTGACCTCGACGCCAGGTAGCGCCCCCTTCCAGGCCGTAAAACGCCAGCAGTCCGGGGGCGCCCAGCAGCAGATCGCGTCCGCGCTTCAACAACGACAGCGCGAGACCGGTTTCGCCGTCGAGTCCTAACATAACCCCGAGCGCGACATAGCTCCCCTCCTGCACGCCGAGCGCCCCGGGCACGAAGAACACCACCGTCCGCACCGCATAAACCAAGCTCTCAAGCACCACGGCGTCGGTGAAAATAAGTGGGTGTCCCAAAAATTTAAGCGCGAGCCAAATCTCGATCACCCCCACTAGCCAGGCTGCTAAGTGATAGGCGCTCGAGCTAACGCATGCAGGTCGATCGCGATAAATCGCCTGCAGGCTTTCGTGCACGGCAGCCCCACGCGTCAGTGGCCAGTGCCACGAGGCCGCGAGTTTTTCCGGCAGCCGTGAAATTAATGGCGATAGGCCATGCGTTTGCACGAACACGAATCCCACTAGCCCAAGCGCGGCCATCACCAGCGCACCCGCCGCCCAGTAAGCACCGTTTTGCACCGGATGAAGTGCAATCAGTAGGCTAAGACCGAGCACCGTGAATGCGAGCTGGGCGAAGAGCTCAGTCGTGACGTCGACGATCACGCCGGCGGCGGCCGCTGTTCCCGGAACTCCATACAAGACCAACACACGCGCGCCCACCAACTCGCTCGCGATCGGGATCACGAGCACATCGCTGACGGCGTCACGGATCAGTCGCGCCCAACTGAACAAAGCGACCGAAACTCGCGGCGACCCCGGCGTTACGCGCCACCAAGCGGCGGCACACAGCGTCACCGAGAACAGGTGCACGCC
>JAYUEZ010000127.1:0-6394 GCA_043738965.1 Gammaproteobacteria bacterium | reverse complement strand
CGACGATCGCGTCATCGACCAACACGCCGATCGCGAGTGCAAGACCACCCAAGGTCATGACGTTGAGCGATTCACCGAGCGCCGACAGCAGGCATAACGAACTCAAGACCGCGAGCGGAATCGAGATCGCGACGATGACCGTGCTGCGCCAACTGCCGAGAAACATCAAGACCAGCAGCGACACCAAACCGGCCGCGACCGCCCCGGCAAACACCACGCCATCGATCGCTGCCCGCACGAATCGTGATTGGTCGAATAACAGTTCGGTACGCAAGTCGGGTGGTGCCGCCGCTTTGATCGCGGGCATGCGATTTTTGATCTGCTGAATGATGTCGAGGGTCGAGGCAGTGCCGACTTTAAGAAACGTTATCAGCGTGGACTCTTGACCGTCGCGACGCACGACATTGGTTTGGATGCCGTAGCCATCGCGCACGTTGGCGACATCGCGGACCCGTATCATCGCGCCGTTCACGTCTTTGATCGGTATATCGTTTAACGCCGAGACGATGTTGGGGTTGCTGTTCAGCGACACAATGTGATCAGTGGTCCCGAGCTTGGCAGTGCCGCCCGGCAGCACCAGATTCTGCGCATTGACCGCGCGGCTGACGTCGGCTGGCGTGATGCCGCGCGCGACCAGCGCTTGGAGGTCAAGGTCAACCATGATTTGGCGCGGGGCACCCCCAAACGGCAGCGGCAGGCGCATGCCGCTGACGCCAATCAATTGCTGACGCAAACGAAACGACCCGAAGTCGTAGAGCTGGGACGGCGTTAGCGATGGACTCGACAGCGCCATCTGCAAGATCGGGACGCTCGAAGCGTCGTAGCGCACGATAATGGGCGGCTGCATCCCGGCGGGCATTCGCCGCAAGATGGTTTGTGAGATCGACGTGACCTGCGCCATGGCCAAATCGATCTGCACCGTCGGCTGAAAGTACACACGAATGACGGAGATCCCAGCGTACGTTTGCGATTCAAGGCGCCCAAGATCTTCCACACTATTGGCGAGCGAGAACTCGGAATAGGCGGTGACCCGGCCCTGCATTTCATCGGCGGATAGACCGGCGTAACTCCACACCACCGTGATTACGGGGGTGTCAATGGCTGGAAAAATATCCTTGGGCGTGACGCGGATGGCATAGATGCCGCCCAGCAGGATCAGCACCGCCATCACGGCAAAGGTGTACGGGCGTCGGAGCGCTAGCTCAACTATCCACATGACAGGGATTGCTTGGGCGGTTACGACACAGTGTCGCGTGTCCACTCGCCCGAACGTCCGCCCGACTTTTCGCAAAGCGCGATCCCGGTGATGCGCATGCCGCGATCAACGGATTTACACATGTCATAAATCGTTAGCAGTGCGATCTGAACGGCGGTTAGCGCTTCCATTTCGACACCAGTCTGACCCACGGTCTCGACCGTGGCGGAGCACTCCACCGCATTGACTTCACGCAAGGGCGTTAAATCGATCGCTACTTTGGTAATGGCGATGGGATGACAGAGCGGGATCAGCTCAGCCGTTTTTTTCGCGGCCATGATGCCAGCGATGCGGGCGATCCCCAGCACGTCGCCTTTGCGATGGGTGCCGGCCTCGATCATCGCGAGTGTATTGGCGAGCATTTCAATGCGCCCGGAGGCGATGGCGCGTCGGCGGGTCGTTGCTTTGTCGCCTACATCCACCATATGGGCCTGGCCGGCAGCATCGAAATGCGTGAATTCGGGCATGGAAATTACTCGTCGTTAGGATCGTGCGCTAGAATCGACAGCACTGTACCGCACCGTGCGCGCATCGTCTAAAGCCTTTTGTGATGGAAATCAAAATCAAATTATTCGCGAGTCTTGCCGAAACCGCGGGTTGGCGAGAACGCTCAATTCAGATCGCTGACGGCGCCACGGTGCTGATGGTGTGGGCCGCCGCGACTCGCGAAGCGGTGTTACCAGCGAGGGCACTGTGCGCGATCAACATGGACTACTGCACGGTGGACGCGATGGTTCACGCCGGTGATGAGATCGCTTTTTTTCCGCCAGTCACCGGTGGTTGAGGTGGCGATCGTCATCAAGTCCGCGCCGTTCGATCCGTATGCGGAGCTCGCGAGCTTTGAGGCACGCGTTTTCCCCAGTCCTGGACAGTTTGGAGCGACCGCGTCGTTTGTCGGCACCATGCGTGACTTCAACGAGGGGGATCCCGTGCGGGGAATGTTCCTCGATCATTATCCGGGCATGACCGAGCGTCATCTTGAAGCGATTTGCGCGGATGCCAGTAAACGCTGGTCGTTGTTGAATACGTTGGTTGTGCATCGAGTGGGGATGATTGCGCCGGGCGAATCGATCGTACTGGTTGCAGTGTGGTCGGCGCACCGCGCGGCGGCGTTCGAGGCCTGTCGCTATCTCATGGAAGATCTGAAATCGAAGGCGCCGTTCTGGAAGAAGGAGACCTTGGCGGACGGCGCCCGCTGGGTCACTGAAAATACGCCCGGCGAAACGCAATGAATCGTCCTCGGCAACACTCAATATTTATAGCGAGCGATTAATGCACATTGTCGTCCTTGGATCCGCCGCCGGTGGCGGCTATCCGCAGTGGAACTGCAATCATCCCAATAGTCGCCGCGCGCGCGCTGGCGATCCCGCGGCGCCCATGCGCACGCAATCGTCGATTGCGGTATCGGCTGATGGCGAAAGTTGGGTGCTCTTTAATGCCTCGCCTGATCTCCGACAGCAAATCAACAGCAACACGGTATTGCATCCTCACGGCGCACTGCGTACGAGCCCGATCAAAGCGGTGGTGCTGACCAATGCGGATGTCGATCATGTGACAGGGCTACTGACGTTACGCGAATCGCAAGCCTTTAATCTCTATGCCACCCCCCGCGTGCAGCAGGTGCTCGCCAGCAATTCCATATTTAACGTGCTCAATCCCAAATTCGTGCAACGCGTACCGATGCCTTTGAACGAAGTCTTAACGGCGCGGGATGCGAGTGGCGCCGCGTTGGGCTTTCAAGTGCGGCCCTTCGCGGTGCCCGGCAAGGTCGCGTTATGGCTTGAAGATGCGTTCAAAGGGGATAACTTCGGCTCGGTGGATGAAGACACCATCGCGCTCGAAGTTCGCGATACAAATGGCGTGCCGCGTTTTTTCTACATTCCCGGCTGCGCGCGCATGACGCCTGAACTCGCGGCGCGAATCAAAGGTGCGGCACTGGTGTTTTTTGACGGCACTCTATATGTCGATGACGAAATGATTCGCGATGGGGTTGGCGTGAAAACCGGTCAACGCATGGGGCATATGAGTGTCTCGGGTGCGGAGGGCACCATGGCGGCGCTGCGCGATTTGGATATTAAGCGTAAGGTGTTTATTCATATCAATACCACCAACCCGATACTGATTGCCGATACCCCCGAGCGCAAAGCGGTGGAAGCCAATGGTTGGGAAGTGAGTTTCGATGGGATGCAGTTGGAGGTTTGAAATTTGGAGCGACCCAAAAGCCCGATGTCCAACCGTCGCGCGGCCTCATTCGCGGCTATCGGTCCGCGTTTCAAACTGCTTTAATTTAATGGGTGTCCCATGATTTTTACGGGGGCTGTCGGCTCGAACGAAGGGTTAGATGGCAGCGATGCTAAAGCGTACCAGCCAGTAAAACAGGAATGAAGCGCCGACGAACACCAAAGCCCAAACGCTGGCGAGTATCGCCTTGTTCGGCTGAGGCATTGGAATTACGTTGATGATCTTTGCGAAGCCTTCATCCGATTTGGTATTGACGTTGATCTGGTTCCAAAGGAGCGGAGGGAAGTAGAGGTACGAGATAGTGACCTGCTCCTTTGGGACCAGTACCGGGAAGACGATTTCACCAGCGCCCTCTGGGTTTCGCTCGATGGAGTACTGAACGGGTGGATAGACAGTGATGTTGATTGGTAGCACTGCATGAGTAAGGCGTACATTTGTCGCTGCTTTTCGACCGGCATTCCGGACAACGATGGCATGGGTGTGAATTAGCGCAGGGTTCTCACCTTGCAGTGTGAAGGCTGAGGCGTGCCCGACGAAAGATACGACCTTGGAGCGAGCCTCAGTGTAGTGCTTGAGAAGAGCAGCAACGAGCAATGAGAGCAGTGGCCCCGCTACTTTGGCGATGACTTCGGGATCAAAATTCATGGAAATTGCCATCTAACGACGCGCATGAAGGGGATGTAAGAATTTTTGTGTAAACGGTCACTAGGCAGGAGACTGCCATATTTTACGAAGGAAGAGTAATGACCGTAAGCAATGAATTGATCGATGACCTGCTGGCTGATTACAAGACCCCGGAACAACTAAAGAACAATTAAAGGATACCGACTGAATTAACCGTTAACGCGCTGCCGCATTAAGTTGCCACCGTCGGTACGGATGCCGATTAATCGGTTACCCCCAGGAGGTCAAGGATGACCCGTTCGCGACCATAGCCCGCCTGCGTGAAACTAGGGAAACTCTTTACCCTCTGTGTCGTATCAATTCACCGACCAAAATAAGCGGAGTATCGTTCGTTGATGACCGAGCACCGTTGCCCGGCATTCGGGACCTCTGCCTACTAATGCCGAACGCAACGGGGCACGACTCCGATTTGCCGCTGCAGAGCGTCGTCGACGGTATCGTGTGGCCAGCCATTCTGCACAAAGGGGTGCCTGGTCTGCGTAATATTTTGGCGCAACTGAACGATTCGCAGTGGCTATCGGAGGAAGTGCTACGCGCACATCAGATGGCACAATTAAAATCGCTGCTGCGTCACTCGATAGCGACGGTTCCACACTATGCGTCAGCTTTCGCAGGCGTTGATCTCGACGGATTAAATTTCGAGACCTTTGCGATGTTGCCGCGGCTCGGCCGCCGTGATTTTCAGGAGAATTTCGCCGCGCTGAAAAGTACGGCACTCCCGATCAGTCACGGCCAACCCGTCGAGGGCCAGAGCTCGGGATCGACGGGCATGCCAGTCCGTTTTTTGCGTCCGCCAGCCAATCAGCTGTATTGGCTGGCACTAACCGTTCGCGAGCACCTGTGGCACGCCCGAGATTTTACCGGCAAGCTCTGCGCCATTCGCGTGCGCGTCGATGAAACGCAGTTACCAAACTGGGGCATGCCAGTCACTGCGTTATTTCGCACGGGTCCAGCATCGACACTAGATGTAAGGACCGACCTTTCGCGGCAGCTCGATTGGCTGATCCGCGAGGATCCCGATTACCTACTAACGCATGCGAGCAATCTGCACGCATTGGCCAAACTCAGCATCACTCGCGGCGTTCGTCTACCACGATTGCGCCAGGCGCGCAGTTTCAGCGAGGCGTTGCATCCCGAACTGCGCGGAACGGTCAGAGCGGCCTGGGGTGTGGAGACAGTCGATGTGTATAGCTGCGAGGAGGCAGGTTACATCGCGCTGCAGTGTCCCCTTCACGAGCACTACCATGTGCAGGCCGAGAACATTATCGTCGAGGTACTCGACGATAATGGCAAGCAGTGTGAGGTCGGCGAGACTGGTGAAATTGTGCTTACCACGCTGCACAACTTTGCGACGCCGCTGGTGCGCTATCGGCTTGGCGACTTTGCCGAGGTTGGCGCGCCCTGTACGTGTGGGCGTGGCCTACCGGTGCTGCGTCGAATCTATGGCCGGCAGCGCAACATGCTGACATTGCCGGATGGTCGCCGGCACTGGCCGAGTTTCCCGTCTTCGCTGTGGTTAGACGTAGCGCCCGTCGAACAATTTCAAGTCATCCAACGTAATGCGGGATCGCTTGAGATTAACTATGTTATGCAACGAACCCTGACGGCGAGCGAGCAGGCGCAGCTGTCCGCCGCGTTGATCGATCGGCTCGGCTTTGCTTTTAACTTCGATTGGCAGCGACGCGATGCCTTGGAGCGGAGTAAAAGTGGAAAGTTCGAAGATTTTATGTCGTTGGTTGATATAGGGATCTGAAGCACGACTGTTTAGTTCTATCCAGCCGCATCACACGGCCGTCAGGTCGAGTTCGAGGACGGTCCAATAATCGACCTCCGGCAAACTGAAAGCATGCTTTTTGGGATTGGTGCCAACGACCTGGTACCCAAAGCGTTCGACATACCAACGAATTGTTTCCGGGCGGTCGGTTTCGGTTCGCACGCGACGGACGCCACGGCGGCGCATTTCATCGAGCCTAGCCTGCTGTAAAAGTGCGCCGACCCCACCACCTTTCAGTGCGGGATCGACAGCTAGGCTGGCGGTTTCCGCCCAGTTATCGTCGAGCATGAAATAACTACAGGTGCCGACGATGCGGCCATCGAACTCGGCGACGAAAGCATTTTCGATCTCGATGTTGCTACGCTCGGGGTCGGGCACGTCGGCGGATGGCGATCGCGGCGCCATGTTCCAAAGGCCTAAAATCCGCATCGCCTCATCGA
>JAYUEZ010000126.1:0-2427 GCA_043738965.1 Gammaproteobacteria bacterium | reverse complement strand
ATGCTGATCGATCAGATGATCACGCAGCACCCTGCGGCCAATTTGCTCGATGCGATCGCGCACGCCGGCGCGCGCCTGCAATTCGCGTTCGCCGGCATGAAAGGGCGAGGTTGAATCATCCATCGGATTAAAAGGATCGCCGGCCATTGCGCGTTGACTCGTTCGGTGAAGATTGATCATCGCACGAAGCCGAAAGGCGTACACCGGATTGTATGAAGCCACGAGAACCGCCTAAGCTCCACCGATGAATTTTAAAATGCTCCTGACGTATGCCGGTCTCGTCGCCGACGCTGTGCTGCTACTAAGCGCGTGTGGCACTGCGCCGCGTGCCCTCGGCCCAACGGTGAGTCTAGGGCCCGAGGCGCTGGCCGTGCTGCGCGCTGTGCCGTCACCGGAACTTAAAATCAAGACTGCGGGGATCTTTGGTCCCAACTATCTGGTCAGCAACACCAGTCGCGCCGCGGCCGAATACGAAGGCCCATTGCAATCCTCGTTGTTTTTATGTGGCGGTGCCGGGCCGGCGGCTGGACCATGTATCGGCATCATGACCGGCCTGTTCGCCGTGGCCGGGATCACGAACAGTGTCATTTACAGCGCCGAACAAGCCCTTCGCAGTGACGCGGATACGGACCAGGCGCGCGAAATACTCGTCGACAAGCCCACATTGAATGCATTGAGCGCGCGCATCGTCACCGCGGCGATTACCAATGCCGGGCAACACGGACAACGTGCGGCGCCGACCGAACTCGCCGCGAACGCGGCCTGCGCGCTCCCGATCGATGGCGCCTTACCGCACGCCGCTGCCGATCTAGATCTCGTCGCACTCGAGGTCACGTTCGAGCCTGGTTATCAGGTACGCCTAACCGTGGTCGCGCGCGTTCGCACGACCTTATGCGGCAGCAATCTTCCGCCAAGCGTGCGGCGCTTGGCGTATCTCGGCTCACCAGTGCAACTCTCACGCGACCCAACGCTAGCGCTGCCCGCGCTGCAAGCTGAAATCGATACCGCGACAAATGAACTCGCGATGAACTTGAATCAGTACTTGCACGGCACACGCTAAAGCACCGCAATGATTAACAGTGTTTGGCGTTTGGTGCCGGCGACAAATCCACTGCAGTCTGCTAGAGTCCGTGAGGCGTACAACTGATCAGTCTTCCGTTCTCCGCCGACCAAGGTCGAATATTTTTTCAATCTGCCTCTGACTGACGCGACTAGATTCACTTCTACACTCCTCGCGACCGGCCGATTCCTCCTAGCAGGAGCACTATGTCTCAATTTTCATTATTGGGCCTCCCCGAGGCCTTATGCCGTGCCGTGCAAGAACGCGGTTACGACACGCCAACTCCGATTCAAGCCCAAGCCATCCCCGCCGTGTTGACCGGCGGCGATTTGCTCGGCGCGGCACAGACCGGCACCGGTAAAACTGCGGCCTTCATGCTGCCGATTCTCGCGCGGTTATCCGCGGTACCACGACCGACGGGCCATCCGATCCGCGCTTTGATCCTCACGCCAACGCGCGAACTCGCCGCGCAGATTGAAGAATCAGCCCGGCATTACGGGCGCTACACCAAGCTCACATCACTCGTCATCTTCGGCGGCGTCGGCCAGAATCCGCAGGTTGAAAAACTACGGCGTGGTGTGGATATTTTGATCGCGACACCAGGGCGTTTACTTGACTTAACGGGCCAACGCGCCCTTGCCTTGGACAAGGTCGAAACGTTTGTTCTTGATGAAGCGGACCGCATGCTCGATATGGGTTTTATCCGCGACATCCGGCGCGTGATCTCGTTACTGCCGAAGCAGCGCCAAAATCTGCTGTTCTCGGCCACTTTTCCACCCGAAATCACCGATCTCGCGAACAGCCTACTCAACCGCCCAACGCGCATTGAAGTGGCGCGCAATGGGGCGAGCCCGACGCTGATCCAACAGCATGTATGCTTGGTCGACAAAGGCTTGAAACGCGACCTCCTGGTTCACTTGATCAAGGAAGGCAATTGGTTTCAGGTGCTGGTTTTCACGCGCACCAAGCATGGCGCGAATCGGTTGGCCGAGCAGCTCGAAAAATCCGCCATCCCGGCGCTGGCGATTCACGGCAACAAAAGCCAAAACGCGCGTACGCGTGCACTGGCGGCATTCAAGGCCGGTGAATTGCAAGTGCTGGTCGCGACAGATATCGCGGCCCGTGGTATCGACATCAACGAGCTGCCGCATGTGATCAACTACGAGTTACCCCAGGTCCCGGAAGATTATGTTCATCGTATTGGGCGTACCGGACGCGCTGGCGTCGAAGGCACGGCGCATGCGTTGGTTGGCGCGGATGAATTGAGCCAACTCGCGGCCATCGAGCGCTTGTTGGGGACCAGGATCCCGCGCATTACCGTGCCGGGCTTCGATCTTAGCGAGCGCGCGATCGCCGCCGCCAATGCG
>JAYUEZ010000125.1:0-2428 GCA_043738965.1 Gammaproteobacteria bacterium | reverse complement strand
ACCAGTACTGGAATGTGCGACCAGATGCGCATATCGCGAATAAATTGCGTCCCATCGCCGTCCGGAAAGCCAAGGTCGAGAATAACGAGGTCGGGTCGTTGCTCACCAACGCTCACCAGCCCGGTGGTCAGACCCGCCGCTTCCGCCACGCGGCAGCCTTCGCGTTCCAGTGCATTGCGTACCATCCGTCGAATATGCGCTTCATCTTCGACGATCAAAATGCTGGGTGGGGTCGCGTTCACGGTTGCAGTGTTGAATCTTCGGGATCCGGCGCGATATCCGGCGGGCTCCCGAGCGGTAAAGTAAACGACACGCACGCCCCTGTTTGTTCATTGGCCGCCGTGATCGTGCCCCCATGAACTTCGATAATTGCCTTACAAATCGCCAACCCCATGCCGGCACCGGTCGTCGAGGACTCGGTTTCGCCACGCGTGAACAAATCAAAAATCGTCGCGAGCTTGTCGCTTGGGAAGCCCTTTCCAACGTTGCGAATGGATATCGCGGCGAAGCCATCGCCCGCTTCGGTTCCGATCGTGATTGCACCTTGGTGTGTGGCGTACTTCGTCGCATTTTCGAGCAAGTTACACAGCACGCGTTCCAGCAACACCGCGTCGAATTCGAGTAACGGTAGGTCGTCTGCGATCTTGACCGTCAAGCAATGACCAGCGAGCGTGGTCTCGAGTAGTTTGATACTGGCGCCGATCACTTCCTCGATGGGCTGCCACTCCTTCTTCAAGCGCACGCTCCCCGTTTGCAACCGGGCCATATCCAGGAGATTAGTGACCATATGATTCAGACGCAGCGCTTGTCCGCGAATCGTTTCGAGCGATTCGCGGGCGGAGTGCGGTAGCGCCGAGGCGTCCAGTAAAAGGGAGTCCGCCAATCCGTACATTGTTGTTAACGGAGTACGCACATCGTGCGATATCGCGGACAATATTGAACTACGCAACCGTTCAGCCGCCGTTTCAAGCTGACTGTCTTGGGCGACGGCGACAAAATGCAAGCGCTCCAAGGTGGTCGCAAGCAACGACGCCAGCGCTTCGAGTAATTGCCGCTCGTCTTTCAACGTTGCATCGGTCATCGCTATCCCAGTAACGATGAGTACCCCGCGCGGGCGGATTGCACCGCGCAGCGGCAATATCAACGTCAACCGCGGTTCGGCGCCGAGATCGCTCGATTCGACCCGTTCACCAGACAAATACACGGTGCGCGCCGCCAATAGTTCGGTATTCGCGAGCAAGCGGTGTGGCAGTCCAAGCGGTTTCAAGGATTCGGTCGAGTCGGGCACGAGGATTTGAAACGGTCGACCCAAATGCGCATCGAAATAGCGCTCGATGATGTCGAGCATCTGATCAATAGACGCCGCACCGCTTAGCGCGTGGGCCAACGAATACAAGGTCTGGGTCTGACGTTCACGGCGTCGGGCCGCCTCGGCGCCGTGCCGTAAGCCAGTCGTGAGTGTGCTGATCAAGATGGCCACCGCGAGCATCACGGCGAAAGTCACGAGATACTGGAGATTGTTGACAGTGAAGGAAAAGTACGGCGGGACAAAAAAGAAATCGAAAGCGGCAACGCTAATAAACGCGGCAAGGATCCCTGGGAGTTGCCCCACTTTCGCCGCCACGATTGCCACTGTCAGCAAGAACAACATGACAATGTTCGCGGCGTCTAAAAACTGCCGAGTCGTAAAGGCGACAGCGGTCGTCAGACTGCAGGCTAATAGTGTGAGCAGCAAATCCCTGGTGAACGACGTCGATTCGGCATCCGGCGGCGTCGCGACTTGGCTGGCAATCGAGTCTGTGGTCATAACTACCGCTATTTGTAAACGCTATTTCCTAGCATGGCGCAGCTGGCATAAAAATGGTGTAAACGACACGGTCAAATGCGCACCGTGCCCCAATCAAGTCCGTGCCTTGGTGGATGGGCATCGCGCGATGCGACTAAAAGGTGCCGTCGTCGTTATTAAATATCCACGCGGCACCTTTTTGCGGGAACGAACCTCGCCGCGTCGACGTGGGTTCGATCGCACGCGCCTGACGATCGGCCACAAGATCGGCCAAGTGTAGTGGCTATTTTTGCTATTCTATTTTATGTTCAAGGGCTTGAGGCTAATCCGAAGCGGCCAATATGCCCCTGCTTGAAACTGTTCAGCGTATTGAACCCGCGCGTCTCGCCGAACCCGGTGAGGAGATCGGAGATATCGTCGCGGAACTTTCCGCAGCGGCGGCGAGATTGGGGCAGGCCCTTCATCCACGCACTGCCGCCAACCTCGCGGCGCTCGTGCGCGTCATGAATGCCTATTACAGCAATCTTATCGAAGGTCACAACACGCGACCCAAGGACATCGAGCGCGCACTCAACGGCGAATTCGACTCCGATACCAAGCGCCGATCGCTTCAGCTCGAAGCCGCCGCGCATGTTCGGGTAC
>JAYUEZ010000124.1:0-2429 GCA_043738965.1 Gammaproteobacteria bacterium | reverse complement strand
TCCTAGTTGGTCGCGCCGCCGACGGCGGCCTGCATCACCTTGAAAAACACATCGGTGTTATCCAAGGTGCCGTTCAACAACGATGCGCCGCGGCCCATGGCACTGAGCGGAATATCGTTTGCGGTGTGCGCGGCGACAGTGTCTTCAATCTGTCCCGTGACCACGAAGCCGCCTGCAGCATCGCGGTTCGGCGGCAGTGTCGGATAGGTATTGAGCGGCGCCACAATGTTGCCCGGCTGTTGGCCGTCACGTAGTGGTTTGGCGTTGGTTAGCCAATCTTCATTGCGATCCGCATTCGCGCCATAGCCGATCAGCATCTTGAAATCTGGATCGGTAGACTGTGGATAGCCATCCGCCGCAATTGCGTAAGACGGGAAGCCGGCCGCTTCGTAGGTCCCGACGACACCGCCACGCGGACCACCGGCCGCAGTGCCAAGGCCTGAGGTCGAACGGGTCACGAGTGACGCGTTAGTGACTTTCGAGGCGCCGATGATTGAGACGCCGCCGCATTCGTGGTCGGCGGTGATCAACACCAAGGTATCCGGATGGGTCGCCGCGTACTGCTTGGCTTTGTCGATCGCCCGATCGAACTCGATGGTATCAACAATGAAACGCTCGGTATCCATGTTGTGCGCCTGCTTATCGATCGACGCGCCTTCGACCATCAGCACGAAACCATTCGGGCTGTTGGCATCGAGCACGTTCAGGGCTTTATCGGTCATCTCCTCGAGTAGCGGCTGATTGGTAAAGCCATAGTCATCCACTACCGTGGACGTGCCGCGCCGTTTGCCGACTTTGTCGAGGGCGACGTTCATGTTTGACAGTGAAAAAAGACCGAGCAGCGGTTGGTTATTAGGGGCTGCAGTCAACGCGGTCGCATCAGGCGCATAGGTCCAACCGCCGGTCGTGAAATCAGTGATGAGATCACGGCCAGCGTCATTGGTGCCCATACTCGCGCCCCAACCGGTGGTGATGTCCGAAGTCAGGACGTAGTCGGTCGTGTTGCCGCGCGCCGATCCGTTGAAGCTATTCGGGCTTCCAGCGCTGCCACAAGGAATGCCGCCGGTACAGGTCGTTGGGTTCGGCAGGAACCATTTGCGACCGCCACCCATGAGTACAGTGAGGCCGGTCAGGCTGCGATCATCGAAATACTGATCGACAATCCCAGTGCCGTTGCCGCGCAACGCGGTATGGACCGCATTGGCGGCGGGGGTCGCATCAAACACATCGGCCGTGGTCACGATGCCGAGCTTCTTGCCTTGGGTGCGCGCGAGGTATTCGGACATGTATTCCACGCGCGGATTGTCGAAGGCCGCAGTGGTGTCATCCGGCCACACGCCCTCCTGGTTATTCGCGGCTTTGTTGCCGTTGACGTAGTTGGCCATGCCCGGCGCGGAGTCGGTGACGATCGAATTCAACGAACTCGTCATGATCATCGCGGTGTAGGGGAAGGTGTCCATCGCGAGCTTGCCCTTGGCTTTGCCCTGCGCATAGCCTTTCAACATGATGCGCGCGGCCGAGCGATGGCCCGCGCCCATGCCGTCACCGAGCATGATGATGACGTTCTTGGCCTTCTTGCCTAGCGTATTGATGGCGACGACTTCGAAGTTACCCGTGGCAACCGTGGTCGTGCTGTCACTTTGCGTCGCAGTCGCGGTGAGGGTGTGAATACCTGGGGTGGTGTTGGCATAGGCGCGAATCGACGCCACCGCGGAGTTCGGCGCTAAGCCGGCGACGAGTCCAGAGCTGACCATCGCGGTATTCCCCACCGGTACGCCGGGCACTACCGTGCCAATCGACACGCCATCGACTTTGAATTCAACACTGGCGACGCTGCCAGCGCTCGGTTGCACTGTCGCCTGCAGGTCGAACCGTTGTCCCGGAATAAAGCGCGCGATCATCGGGGTCGATTCCGCACCATTGGTCGCGAACAACTGGCTCGGTGGCGTTAAGCGCGAGATCAACGGGGCCGCATGCGCTGGGGCGGCGAGGGCACTGGCGATCGCCAGGCCGAGAATTGAAGTGCGCTTGTGAATAAATTGCGTCATTGGGTTCCTCTCCATCGAAGTTAGGGGTTATTTCTCGGATCAAGTCGTCTTAAGGGTCAGCACGTAAAAAGTGTTCACGCGAAGCGGTGCCTGCATCGGCAGTCGCGCCAGCGGTCGCTTGGTGGGAAGGCTCTTGGGCAACAACCGTATTCGCAGCGCTGTCATCGAGAATGAGCCGCGTATACGAAACGCGATTGTTTGGTTCGGCCTTCGCGCCCAACTCGAGCGTCCCGGTTAACACCCAGTGGCCGGCGCGATATGGCAAGCGGTGATCCTGATCCTTCGCCGGCATATGCACGAATACTGTCGTTGCCGGCAGATCGTCCGCTGGGCCGTCCGCGACCTCCGCGAGTTGCACGGGCAGCGGCGCCAGCATGAAGA
>JAYUEZ010000123.1:0-2442 GCA_043738965.1 Gammaproteobacteria bacterium | reverse complement strand
ATATGCCAATGCGGCCGCGCGGCGGCAGTTTAGAAGAAGTGCGCCATAGATAATCGTGATCGAGCTCTTCGTCGCTCGGACGTTTGAAGCTGTGAATTTCAACGCCCTGTGGATTGATGCCGCTCATCACATGCTGAATGGTGCCATCTTTGCCGGCCGCGTCCATGGCTTGGAAGATGAGGAGCACGCCATATCGATCGTGCGCATACATCATCTGCTGTAATGCGTTGATCTCGTCACGAAACTCTACCTGCAGTGCGGCGTACTGCGCCGGGGTGCGGTACAGATCCTTGACGCGAGTGGCTACCCGGCGAAGTTTTAAACGTGCCTTGGCGCGCGGATAACGATGGAGATCGAGATCTAAATCGAGCTTCATGGCGCCGATCCTGAGGTTAATGAAATCCGAGCATAGCGCATTCCGTGACGACTATTTGTCACTGGAACCTGGGCATCACGTGTTGGGCGAAGCGCTCCATCGAAGCCAGGATTGATCCGATGCTAAGCCTCCGAAATTGACCAGCAAGCTAATATTGGTCACACCCATCGCCGGCCACCCATCGCCGGCCACCCATCGCCGCGCTGCCATGCAGCTCGGGGTAATAGGCGGGCAAATGTAAAAGCGAAAATTTCATGGGCGGATTTGTCCTAATCGTTGCGGGTTAGCCGACTCCTTCGCGCGCTCCCGGCGACCGAGGGTTAGAACGCCAAATCATAGACGAAACGACTGATCCGCCGTAGGCTGATCCTCTGACAACGCGGAGCTCCACCATGAACCAGATCCGTCCCTTCCGATTCGACATTCCCGCCAGCGCGCTCGACGATTTGCACCATCGTCTCGACCTTACACGCTTCCCCGATCGTGAAACACCCAATGATTGGAGTCAGGGGATCCCGCTCGCTTACATGCAAGAAATCCATGCTTATTGGCGCAATCGCTACGATTGGCGCCGCTGCGAAGCGCGACTGAATAGCTATCCACAATGGATCACCGAAATTGATGGCCTGGACATTCAATTCATGCACGTGCGCTCGCGGCATGCGAATGCGTTGCCGCTGGTCATGACGCATGGCTGGCCGGGATCGATCCTCGAATTCATGAAAGTTCTAGGCCCCCTCACCGACCCCACCGCGCACGGCGGCGAGGCACGCGACGCCTTCCATGTGGTATGCCCAACCCTGCCGGGATTTGGTTTCTCGGGCAAACCCACCGCGCCCGGTTGGTCGCTGGCGCGCATTGGACGCGCGTGGGGCACGTTGATGGCGCGCCTCGGTTACGACCGCTATGTTGCGCAAGGCGGCGACTGGGGCTCGGCGGTGACCTTAAGCATCGGTGAAACCGAAACCGTGCATTGTGCTGGCATCCACTCCAACATGCCGCTCTTAAGTCCGAGCGCAAAGGTGTTGGAAAATCTGACTGAGTTCGAAAAAAGCGCCATCGCCGGTGGCCAACACTATTGGGACTGGGACTCGGGTTATTCGAAGGAACAAAGCACACGGCCACAAACCGTGGGCTATGGTTTAGTCGATTCACCCATCGGGCAAGCGGCGTGGATCCTGGAAAAATTCTGGTGTTGGACGGATTGCAACGGGCATCCAGAAAATGCCGTCGATCGCGACGAATTGATCGACAACGTCATGCTGTACTGGCTGCCGGCCGCAGGCGCTTCGTCGGCCCGCATGTACTGGGAGAATTTTTCGGTGCTGACCAAACCGAAGGCGCAAATTCATTTGCCGACCGGCATCAGCATCTTCCCGCATGAAATCTTTCGGGCCTCGCGCCGCTGGGCCGAAGAACGCTTCACCAAGCTCGTGCACTTCAATATCTTGGATAAGGGCGGTCATTTCGCGGCGTTCGAACAGCCCACGACTTTCGTCGATGAGGTACGAACTTGTTTTCGGCATATGCGCTGACGTTAATCAGCGCACAACTCAGCGTGCGCGAGACGTGGGCAGTCGGCGCTCGTTTTAAGCCGGTAGCGGCACTTCGGACAGCGCACGTTGAAAGGCAGGGCGCGCCACCAAGCGTGCGTAATAGGCGCTGACCGAAGGGAGAGTCTCGAGCGACACAAAACTTCGCGCGAGATGCACGCTATAACCCACATTGGTATCCACGGCGGAAAAGCCACCGTGTAGTAGATAGTCGCGATCTTGCAACTGTCGGTCGACAACCTCTAGCGCCTTCATGAGCCGGCGGGTCTCGAGCTTCTGTACCACGCTCGAACGCTCGGCTTCGGTGATAAAGACTCGCTGCTGAATCAATGTCGCGGCGTGCACCGCCACAGTCTCCGCATAGTGCAACCACACCAGCCATTCCGTACGCTCGGGAGACCCAAGCTCGCGCCCGAGGCCTAAGGTATCGTAGTGTTCGCACAAATATTGCGTGATCGCCCCGGATTCAAACACAGTGACTTCGCCATCGACCAGGCACGGCACCCGGCCGAG
>JAYUEZ010000122.1:0-2448 GCA_043738965.1 Gammaproteobacteria bacterium | reverse complement strand
GGAGAACCTCGAGATCCGCGGTTGGCCGCCACTCAATCATCCGATTGAACGCCAGTGGAAAGGCTTTGGCAGAAACTAATCTAAACGCTATTCCTCTTTGGCACGCGACACATATTCGCCCGTGCGCGTATCGATCTTGAGCAGCGACCCTTCTTCGATAAACAGCGGTACCCGCACGATTGCGCCAGTTTCCATGGTCGCCGGTTTGGTGCCACCAGTGGCGGTATCGCCGCGGATCCCAGGATCGGTCTGAGTGATTTTCAGCACCACGAAATTCGGCGGCGTTAGCCCGATCGGTTCGCCGTTGAAAAGCATGATGCTGCACATCTCCTGGCCCTTCAGCCATTGCCCGACATCGCCCACCACGGCACCGCTCGCCTGGATTTGTTCAAAGGTCGTGGGGTTCATGAAATGCCAGGCTTCGCCATCCGAATAAAGAAATTGCATTTCGAATTCGGCGATATCGGCGCCCTCGACGCTATCGCCCGATTTGAAAGTACGTTCGATAACGCGTCCCGACAGCAGGTTGCGGACCCTGACGCGGTTGAACGCCTGGCCTTTGCCGGGCTTAACCATTTCGTTTTCGACGATGTTGTACGGGTCGCCGTCGATCATGATCTTCAAGCCAGGTTTAAATTGGTTCGTGCTATAGGACGCCATTAGAATGCAACTCGGTTCAGGAAAAGGCGGCGTATGATAGCGCGAAGTTACCCAAATAAAACGCCAACCGCGGAGGTGCGCCGACTTCGACGCGGCTCCATTCGTCCCAGGTGCCGACGCCTTGCCATTTAACCTATCGCGCATCGAATCGCCTCTGTGGCAGCACGAGTTGCGGCATGCCTATACGCGACCCGGCGACTTACTGCGGGATTTAGCGCTGAGCAGCGACGCCGGGTTCGACATCGACGCGGCAAGGTCTTTTGCGTTTCGCGTCCCGCGTCCGTTTGCTAAACGCATGCAACGTGGCAATCCGCGCGATCCGTTGTTGCTCCAAGTCTTGCCGAGTGCCAACGAACTTGTCGACGTCGAAGGGTTCGTACGCGACCCAGTGGCCGACGCCGCAGCCACGCGTTCCCCGGGCTTGCTTCAGAAATATGCTGGCCGCGCATTGCTGATTGTCACTGGGGGTTGTGCGGTCAATTGCCGCTACTGTTTCCGCCGCGAGTTCCCTTATCAAGACGCCGTGGGCAGCGAACATCTAGCCCGCGCCGTGGCGGCCATCGCCGGCGATCCGTCGGTGCATGAAATCATTCTCAGTGGTGGCGATCCGTTGACCTTGAGTGATGCGCGCTTAGCCGCACTTCTAACCCAACTCGCGGCGATCCCCCATCTGCGACGCTTACGCATCCACTCGCGCCTGCCAGTGGTCCTGCCGAGCCGCGTCACCGACACCTTGCTCGACACCTTACGCAGCTCGCGTTTGCCCTGCGTGATGGTCGTTCATGCCAACCATGCGCAGGAAATAGATAGCGACGTACGCACGGCGTGTGCGGCACTTCGCGATGCTGGCATCACGGTCCTCAACCAAACAGTGCTGCTGCGTGGCATTAACGATAATGTCGAAGTTTTATGCGCATTATCCGAAGCGCTGTTCACTGCCGGGGTGCTTCCCTACTACGTACATTTGCTTGACCGCGTGCGCGGCACCGCGCATTTCGAGGTTGCCCTAGACCACGCGCGGCAACTCGCGGCAGAGCTTAGCGCGCGCGTGCCTGGCTATCTTCTGCCGCGATTTGTGCGTGAGATCCCGGGTAGCGTCGCCAAGACTCCTTTGAACTAACGAAGTTGAATATGCCACACCACCATCAACGAATGCCGCTGTCGCTGCTCAAGGTTGCGCTTGGCATTGGCCTGACGCTGACGTTACGCGTGGCAGCCGCCGACTCACCCGCGATCGCCGCCGCCGCCGACTTAAAACCCGTGCTGACAGAGTTGGCGCCAGCGTTTACCACCACGACTCAGGTCTCACCGCGATTTACGTTTGGTTCCTCGGGACAGCTCGCCCAACAAATCGCCAATGGCGCGCCATTTGAGCTCTTTCTGTCGGCGGATGAGGACTATATTTTCGGCTTGGTTAAACAAGGCAAGGCACGTGACGCTGGCGTTGTGTATGGACGTGGGCGCGTGGTGTTGTTTGCACGAGCAAACGCCCGCTGGCTACCCGATGCGGCACTCGCTGGCCTGCGCGCCGCGCTCACCGCCAAGCGCATTCAGCATTTCGCTATCGCTAATCCCGCCCATGCGCCCTACGGCCGAGCGGCGCGCGCGGTATTGGAGAGCGTTAAATTGTATGAGGAAATTGAACCGCGGCTGGTGCTTGGCGAGAACGCCGCGCAAGCCACGCAATTCGCCCTGTCGGGTGCGGCGGATGGCGGGATAATTCCGCTATCGCTAGCGATAGCGGCCGCGCGCTCCGGCGCTGGTACGTATGTGATCTTACCGCGCGAC
>JAYUEZ010000121.1:0-6489 GCA_043738965.1 Gammaproteobacteria bacterium | reverse complement strand
GGCAAAGCGGTCAAGGATCTGTATTTCTCAAGTCTGGTGATGCAGTAACAACTTGATATCGCGGTACGCATCTCGGTAATTACCCATGGCTAACACGGATCTCTTATCACAAGCCGAAATTGACGCGCTGTTGTCTGGCGTCGATAGCGGCGATGTCGACACCGCGGCGGCCGACGATGCGCCGGTCGATGGCACTCGCGAGTATGACTTCGGGAGCCAAGACCGCATCGTGCGCGGCCGCATGCCGACACTCGAGATGATCAACGAACGCTTCGCACGCAATTTACGGATTAAGCTATTTACCTTGTTACGTCGGTCACCGGTGATTTCGGTCGAAGGCGTGCAGATGTTGAAGTTCGGAGAGTACGTCCACACCTTGCTAATGCCGTCGAACCTCAACGTGATCAAAATCAAGCCGCTGCGCGGCTCGGCGTTACTGGTCTGCAATCCGAAGTTGGTGTACTCGCTCGTCGAATGTTTCTTCGGCGGCGATGGGCGCTTCCACACGAAGATCGAAGGGCGCGACTTTACCGCGACTGAAATGCGCATCGTGCGCAAACTGGTTGATATGGCTTTCGAATCGCTGAGCGAGGCGTGGGAACCCGTCATGCCTTTGCAATTTGAATATGTCAATTCCGAAGTGAATCCGCATTTCGCGAACATCGTGACCCCGAGCGAAGTTGTCGTGGTCTCGACCTTTCATCTCGATCTTGACGGCGGCTCGGGGTATCTACATGTCACGATGCCGTATTCGATGGTCGAGCCGATTCGTGAATTGCTCGACGCCGGCGCCTCCAGCGACACGGCGGAAAAGGACGTGCGATTTGGGCAGGTACTTCAGGAAGAAGTGAAATCCGCGCAAGTCGAAATCCATAGTCGTTTGGTGACCACTGAAATTACCGTGCAAGACCTCTTGAATTTTCAGCCGGGCGATATCTTGCGCATTGATTTGCCGGAAACGGTGACCGCGCAAATCGACGATGTGCCCGTATTCCGGGCGAAATACGGCGTGTCACGCGGTAACTTTGCGTTGCAGGTCGTCAGCATGTTGCGGCATTCAGAACTAACAGCAAGAAGTATGGAACGGGGAGCGAGCACATGAGCGATCGGGATGAGGGCGTCGCCACGGCCGACGCAGCGGGCGTCGCGGAAAACGATTGGGCAGCGGCCCTCACCGAGCAAACCGGCGGCGGTGATCCCGGCAATCCCGCGCCAGCAGCACCCGCTTATGCCCCGGCTTCGCTCGAGCCGTTGTCGCCCACGGGTCAGAATCAAAATTCCGCCGGTCTCGATAGCATTTTGGATATCCCGATCACGCTGTCGGTCGAGATTGGCAAGGCCAAGCTCAGTATTCGAAATCTATTGCAGTTGAATCAGGGCTCGGTGGTCGAACTGGAGCGGATGGCGGGTGAACCGCTCGACGTGATGATCAACGGCACCCTCGTCGCACACGGTGAAGTAGTGGTCGTGAATGAGAAATACGGCGTTCGCTTGACGGATGTCGTGAGTGCGCAGGAACGCGTTAGAAAACTTAAGTAACGCCGCCGCGGAGCAACCCATGCAGATCTCCCCCGGTGGCCAGCGACTAGCGCGCGCGAGTTCAGCGCTGAGTGCGTTGTACGCAGCGAACGCCAGTGCCGTGGACGCTGTCCCCACCATCGGTCTCGCGCGCTTCGCGCAGACCGGTCTATCGCTCGCTGGCGTGGTCGCGTTGATCTTCGGGCTCGCCTACCTCGCGCGCCGCTTTCAACGCACACCGACCGGTAGTGGTCTGCTGAAGGTTATCGACGGTCTAACCCTCGGTACTCGCGAACGAATTCTGTTAATCGAAGCCGACGGCGAGCGCGTGGTT
Organism: Gammaproteobacteria bacterium; assembly: GCA_043738965.1. Classification (GTDB taxonomy): domain Bacteria; phylum Pseudomonadota; class Gammaproteobacteria; genus CAIKBL01. Next base: position 4,637 of record JAYUEZ010000121.1, on the reverse strand, counting down.
GTCGCGGTCGTCGCCGGTCGCATTGATACCCTGCATGTGCTTGGACGCCGGCTCGAATCATCGACTTCGTTCGCCGCCAATCTCGAGGCGCAGACGGCGCGTACCAAGGTGCAAGCGTGAGCCGTCTAGGTTTGTTCTTGATTCTCGCGTTCGCTAGTTTGGGCGCCTATGCCCAAGGCGGCTTTGAGGCGTTGGCGGTAACCACCAACCCGAATGGAACTCAGACTTATACGCTGACCTTACAAGTACTGTTGTTGATGACAGCATTGACGGTGTTGCCGTCCCTGCTGCTCGCGATGACATCGTTTACCCGAATCATCATTGTGCTCGCGATTCTGCGCCAGGCCATTGGCACCGCCCAAACGCCCTCAAGTCAGATATTGGTTGCACTGGCGTTGTTCATGACGGCATTCATCATGACGCCGGTCTTCAATCGTGTTTATCACGACGCCGTCCATCCGTATTTAGAAGACAGGCTCGATTTCGACACCGCGCTCGTTAAAGGGCAGGCGCCATTGCGCGAATTCATGCTCGCGCAAACCCGCGAATCCGATCTCAAGCTGTTTGCCGATCTCGCGCGTCACGGCGACATGCAAGAGCCCTCGACTACGCCGTTTACCTTGCTGGTGCCGGCGTTTGTGACTAGCGAACTGAAGACTGGCTTCCAGATCGGCTTTCTCATTTTTATTCCGTTTCTAGTCATCGACTTAGTGGTCGCCAGCGTGTTGATGTCGATGGGCATGATGATGTTGTCGCCGCTCATCATTTCATTGCCGTTCAAGATCATGCTCTTTGTCCTAGTCGATGGCTGGGCGCTGGTGGTCGGTTCTCTGGCGGCGAGTTTTTATGCGTGAGCAGGAGGTAACGTTAGATGAGTCCGGAACTCGTGATGGGCTTAGGGCAGCATGCGCTCGAAGTCACTTTAATTCTGATGGGCGTGCTGTTACTCCCCGCCTTGGCGGTGGGCTTGCTGGTCAGCGTGTTTCAGGCGGCGACCCAGATCAACGAGGCAACGCTAAGCTTCGTGCCAAAATTAATTGTCACCGCGTTGACTTTGGTGATCGCCGGCCCGTATCTGTTGCAGGTCCTCGTCGACTACACGCTTCAAATTTTTCAGACCATCCCCGCGCTCGCACAGTAAGCGCGAATTCGACGTGGCGCGTTGGCGGCGTCGTGTAATGCTCACCTTTAGCGACAGCCAGGCGATGAGCGTGTTGCAATCCGGCCTGTGGCCGTTTCTTCGAATCTCGAGTTTCGCGCTGACCGCGCCGATTCTAGGCACCCGTGCGGTGCCGCGCCGGGTGCGCCTGATGTTCGCGCTGCTGTTGACGGTGGTGATGGCGCCGTTGGTCGCGCTCGCCCCCGAGGTGGCCGCGACCGAAGTCTTGAGCGGCGCGGGCGTGGCCGTGGCCATGCAACAAGTTTTAATCGGCAGTGCGCTCGGTCTCATTTTGCGCATGGTGTTCGTGGTGCTCGAATTCGCCGGCCAAGTGATAGCACAGCAAATGGGGCTCGGATTCGCCGCGATGGTGGATCCGCAATCGGGCATGCAGGTCCCGGTAATCAGTCAATTTTACGTGGTGCTCGCCACGCTGTTTTTTTTCGCCACCAATACGCATCTCCATCTTATTCAACTGCTCGCGGACAGTTTTACCATCGTGCCCGTGGGCACGACCATTCCGCGTGAAGCTTACGCCGGGATCATGACTTGGAGTGGCGATCTAATTGGCTTGGCGGTGGTGATCTCGATGCCGATCCTCGTCGCCTTGCTAATCGTCAACATTTCCTTCGCGGTGATGGCGCGCGCCGCGCCGCAACTCAATATTTTTGCGGTTGGTTTTCCGGTCACGATTCTATTCGGCGTGGTGATGATGACCTTGATGCAAAGCGCGCTGCAAAGTGAATTGAACCAGACTTTTGATTCCGCGTTTACCGCGGCCTATCAGTTTCTCGGTGCGCGTTAGCCATGGCTGACGCGCACAGCGGACAAGAACGGACTGAACAGGCCACTGCCAAGCGCCTCAGCGAGGCCCGCGAAAAAGGCCAGATCCCGCGCTCGCGCGAGCTCACCACCATGCTGTTGTTGCTGACCACCGCGGCCACGCTGTGGAGTACCTACGGCACGCTGTCCACGGGCTTGCGGCAGATCATGGTGGCCGGGCTGACACTGACTCGCGCGCGAATTGTGGATGAACATGCGATGACGACCGAGCTCATGGCCGCCGGTGGCGCCGCGTTGCAAGCCGCGGGACCGCTATTCATCGTGACGGTGCTCGCCGTTGCGTTCGGCTCGCTCGCCCTCGGCGGCATCGCGTTTGCCCCGGCGGCGATCGGTTTTCAGTGGTCACGACTCGACCCCATTCAAGGACTGGCACGACTGCTGTCGTTGCATAGTCTGGTCGAAGTCGGCAAGGCGCTACTGAAATTTGTGTTGTTGCTCGGCTGCGGTCTCGGGGCGTTGGCGCTTGAGTTCGACAAAGTCCGGGCGCTAGCCAACGCGAGTGTGGAGGCGAGTCTCGCGCAGGGCTTATGGTTGTCGTTTCTGGCCTTTGTGTTGGTCAGCGCCGGCACGGTGTTGATCGCGTTTGTCGATGTGCCGTTTCAATGGTGGGATCATCGGCGAAAACTGATGATGACGCGCCAAGATCTGCGCGACGAATCCAAGGAAAGTGACGGCAATCCCGAGGTCAAGCAACGCGTCCGCGCGATGCAATACGAGCTCGCGAGCCGGCGCATGATGGAAGAAGTACCCAAGGCCGACGTCATCATCACCAATCCGACGCACTTCGCGGTGGCGTTGCGCTTTGATGCGACCAAGATGTCGGCGCCGAAGGTCGTGGCCAAGGGGTCCGATCACATCGCGTTTCGCATTCGTGAGCTGGCGCGGCAAAGTGGCGTGCCAGTGTTGGAAGCGCCGCCCCTGGCGCGCGCGATATTTCATTCGACCAAACTCAATCGCGAGATCCCCGCTGGTTTGTATGTCGCGGTCGCCCAGGTGCTGGCGTACGTCTTCCAATTGCGCCAGCGTCCGCCGGGGGCGCCAACACCGGTCGAACCGCGCGATTTCACGATCCCCTCTGAATTACAACTTTAACGAATTCGATCATGGCCACACTCGTCCGCTCCAACATCGCGCGTGAAGTTTTCATCAGCGCGACCGGCACCGGGATCGGGATCCCGATCTTGGTCATGCTGCTGTTGTCGATGATGATCCTGCCGCTACCGCCGCTGATCCTCGACGCCTTGTTCACGTTCAATATCTCATTGTCGTTAATTGTGCTGCTCGCGAGCATTTATAGCCGGCGACCGCTCGATTTCGCTTCGTTCCCCACCGTTTTGTTGGTCGCGACCTTGCTTCGGCTCGCGCTCAATATTGCGTCCACGCGAGTGATTCTGCTCCACGGGCACGCGGGGCACGATGCCGCGGGTCAGGTGATTCAAGCCTTCGGTGAATTCGTGGTCGGTGGCAATTACGCGGTTGGCTTGGTGGTGTTCGCGATCCTCGTCATCATCAATTTCGTAGTGGTGACCAAAGGCGCCGGCCGCATCTCGGAAGTCAGCGCGCGTTTCACGTTGGACGCCATGCCGGGCAAACAAATGGCCATCGATGCCGACCTTAACGCCGGCGTGATCACGCAAGAAGACGCCAAGAAACGCCGTGCGGAAGTCGCGCAAGAAGCCGATTTCTACGGTGCGATGGACGGTGCCAGCAAATTCGTGCGCGGCGATGCGGTGGCCGGCATTCTGATTCTTTTTATCAATGTGCTGGGCGGCTTCGTGATCGGGATCGTGCAACACGGCATGGCGCCGGCGGCCGCGGCGCAGGTCTTCACGCTATTGACCATCGGTGATGGCCTGGTCGCGCAATTGCCGGGCCTGCTGCTGTCGACCGCGTCGGCGATGATGGTCACACGGGTCTCGGCCGAAGTCGATGTCGGTGAACAGGTCACCAGCCAATTGTTCGCGAATCCGAAAACGTTGGCGATCACGGCGGTGGTGCTCGGCATCATGGGACTCATTCCGGGCATGCCAAATTTTGCGTTCTTGAGCATGTCGGCGGTGGCCGCGTATGGCGGACGCTGGCTCGAACAGCGCACAAAAGCACGCGCGGTGGTGCCGGAAATCGCGCCCCCGCCCCCGCCGCCGTCAGTCGACGCCAAGGAATTGTCCTGGGATGAATTGCAGCCCGTCGACGCCATCGGCCTTGAAGTCGGCTATCGGTTGATCCCGTTGGTCGATCGCAATCAAAACGGCCAATTGCTGAACCGCTTGCGTGGCGTGCGCAAAAAACTTTCGCAAGAGCTCGGTTTTCTGATCCCCGCGGTACATATCCGCGACAACCTGGATCTCGAACCCACCACGTATCGAATTTCATTACACGGCGCGACGGTCGGTCAAGCGCAACTCCAGCCGGGCCGCGAACTCGCTATCAATCCCGGCCAGGTCTACGGCCAACTCCGCGGCACGGTGGTGACCGATCCGGTGTTCAATCTCGAAGCGGTGTGGATTGGCGAAGACCAGCGTGAACAGGCGCAGGCCTTAGGCTACACGGTGGTCGATGCGAGCACGGTGGTGGCGACGCACTTAAGTCAAATCGTGCAAGACCACGCGCATGAACTACTCGGCCACGACGAAGT
>JAYUEZ010000120.1:0-2469 GCA_043738965.1 Gammaproteobacteria bacterium | reverse complement strand
GACTACGGCCCGATTTGTTCGCGGTAGCGAACGTCGTATCCGGCCCCGGAGATGGATCTGCGACGGCCTATGCCAAGGGCGCACTGGAAGCGATCGGGGAGCTTTGTGACTTGTCAGCCGAGCGGTTGGCTGAAATTCGTGTGCAAGTTGATGGTCTGGCGTATGCGGGCGTTCGCGTACTCGGCGTTGCCAAGACCGCGCCGATAAAGGCTGTGCACGAACCGACCCTGCCTGATTCACCGCGCGGCCTGCAGTTTGAATATGTTGGGTTGATCGGATTCGCCGACCCCTTACGTTTAACGGTGCCGAGCGCGGTGGCTGAATGCCGTTCCGCCGGGATCCGAGTGGTGATGATAACCGGCGACTATCCCGTAACGGCCCGCGCGATCGGACGGCAAGCGGGGCTCGATGCGACGGAAGCGCTGAACGGTGACGAGATCGAAACGATGTCCGACGAGCGGCTCGCGACACTGGTGAAATCGACGTCGATCTTCGCGCGCATTCGGCCTAATCAAAAACTTCGTATCGTCCAGTGTCTTAAAGCGAACGGCGAAATCGTCGCCATGACCGGCGATGGTGTCAACGATGCACCAGCCATCAAAGCGGCGCATATTGGCATCGCGATGGGCGGGCGCGGGACCGACGTCGCGCGCGAAGCTTCGGCCATCGTGCTGCTCGACGACGATTTCGGTTCGATCGTGAAAACGATTCGCTTGGGACGGCGTATTTACGACAATCTGCGCAAGGCCGTCGAGTTCATTATCGCCGTGCATATTCCGATCGCTGGGCTCGCGCTCCTACCCCTGGTGCTCGGCCTGCCGCTCATGCTCACGCCGATTCTCATCGCCTTTCTCGAAATGGTGATCGATCCGGCGTGTTCGGTGGTGTTTGAAGCCGAACACGAGGAGGAGGACGTAATGCAGCGCCCGCCACGCGATCCGACCAGCCCGCTGCTGTCACCCAAGCGAATTCTATGGGCGGTGCTGCAAGGTCTAGTCGCGTTCGCGATCCTGGCGGGCGTTTTCGTCACTGCCGCGCGTATGGGTGTGCATGAGCCAGATCTTCGCGCGCTTGTATTCACCTCGCTGGTGCTCATTAACATGGGTCTGATTTTGATCAATCGATCGTTCAACGCTTCTCTCGCTCACGCGTTTTTGCGACCTAATCTCTCGCTATGGATTCTATTTAGCGGCGTCATCGCGCTACTCGCGATCACCGTGACGTGGCAACCGGCGCTCTCTCTCTTTCATTTCGGTCGCCTGCACTGGAATGATCTCGCGGTGTGTATCGTCGCGAGCTTTTCGAGTTTACTGATCCTTGAAGCGTTCAAGTCACACTGGTTTCGCGTTGGAGACCGGGCTAGGGCGACGACGTGAGCGTCGCGGTGTGACGGGCGATCTCTTCGTCCTCCCGCGCAGGGAGCACGAGTACCGCGCAGCGCGCTGTCGCCGCGCTGAGGGGATTGAGCGCGGAACGGTTGCGCACTTCGTCAAGGTCGATCCCCAACCAGGACAATCCGTTGCAAATCTCAGCGCGCGCTTGCGCATCGTGTTCACCAATCCCGCCGGTGAATACGAGCAGATCTAACCCGTCGAGTACCGCCGCCATCGCCGCCACCTGCTTGCGCACCGCATAGCAGAACATGTGGATTGCAAGGCGCGCGTCGGCGTTCGATGCGGCGGCATCGCGCACCCGCCGTAGATCGTGACTGACACCCGAAATTCCGAGCAAACCCGAACGATGATCAACCAGCGTCTCGAGCATGGCCGCATCGAATTTCTTTTCGCGCAGCAGATAAACCAGAACCCCGGGATCGAGATCGCCACTGCGCGTGCCCATGAGTACGCCGCCAGTGGGAGTCATGCCCATGCTGGTGTCGATCGATTTACCGCCGCTAACCGCGGTGACACTGGCGCCGTTGCCGAGATGGGCGATGACTAGTCGGTGCGGCAGATCGTTGGCTAGTTGTCGCACGATCGATTCGCACGAAAGGCCGTGAAACCCGTAGCGTTGGAGGCCGTCCACGCGCAATTCCTTGGCGATCGGCAGGATCCGCGCGACGTCCGGTAATGCGGCGTGAAAGGTAGTGTCGAAACAGGCCACCTGCGGCAGTCCGGAGAAATAGGCTTGCGCGCCGCGAACGACCGACAGGGCCGTTGGCGTATGCAGGGGCGCGAACGGTGCAACGGCTTCAAGGAGTTGCAAGACTGAATCGTCGATTAGGCAATGCTGCCGAAGTAGCGGTCCTCCATGCACAATGCGATGGCCGATAGCGGCGGGTGCTGGCCAGCCGGAATCCCGTAGCAATCTTGCGATGCGAACGATCGCTTGCCGTTGATCAGAAATAAAGTTCGTCTCGGCGAGTAATTCCTGGTGGCGCGAATCCCGTGCCCAGAATTTACCGTCTTCTTCACCGATTGACTCCGCCGCGCCGTTGATCAGTAGTTCGGTCCGCGACGATTCCACGCG
>JAYUEZ010000119.1:0-6534 GCA_043738965.1 Gammaproteobacteria bacterium | reverse complement strand
CCATAACGATATAGTGGGGTCGCTTGCTCTCGAACCACGAGACGGCGTTGCTCGTCGTCGCCATAGCGCTGCTATGACTCCTCCTCGCGCCGGGTCTCGTGGTCCGAGCGCCGCGCGACTTATTGAAGTTTATTGCGGGACAGCACACTAGCCTAGGCGGTTTGTGCCGAGGTAACCATTTTTTGGAGTTCGCCGCGTTGGTAGAGGTCGAGCACGATGTCGCAACCGCCAACCAATTCCCCTTTGATAAAGACCTGGGGGAAAGTTGGCCATTGGGAGAACTGCGGAAGGTTCTGGCGGAACGCAGGTTCGGCCAGGATGTCGACGGCGTGGACAGTGGCGCCGCAGGCCTGCAGCGCTTGCGCGGTACGCATCGAAAAACCGCATTGGGGAAACTGTGGCGTCCCTTTCATGAACAGGACGACAGGGTTGTCATCGACGATCGATTGTATGCGTTGCATGATGTCCATGGAGAAACCTCGTTCAGTATCTGGTGGGTATTGTCTGGCACTTAGTCTAACACCTGCACGGTGGTCCAATCAGCGTTCACCACCACTTCTGCAGGCTTGAATCTTAAGCGGCCGTAAAAGACAATGGCGCAGCACTCATGACCGTTACGAAAAATAATCAAGCGGGAGGGTTAACGCAATGAATCCTTTAGAAACTTTAGGTGGCACGATTACGGCCGGCGTAATCCTGGCAGTCGTCTTGGCCTATGTCGCGAAATTGCTGGTTGGCGCCTAGGCGATGGCGTCAATCGGTAACACGCGATACGAACAATTGAACCCTGGGAGGATTCGTCGATGCATCTAGAATTGTTAGTACGCTGGCTCCATTTGGTCGCTGGTGTGATGTGGATCGGTCTTTTGTATTACTTCAATTTCGTGCAGGTCGGGGCGTTGGCCAACGCGGCCGCGGAAGCCAATTCGGGTGGTCCAGGCGGTGCGGCGATCACCAAATATGTCGCGCCAAGGGCGCTCTTCTGGTTCCGTTGGGCAGCACTGGTTACTTGGTTAAGCGGCGCCTTTTATTTGGAATCTGTCCCGCAATATTCATTAGCTGGCGCTTTTAGTCTCGGACTTATGTCAAGTCCAGTTAACTCTCAGCTTACCTATATCGGTTTAGGGGCTTGGCTCGGCACCATCATGTTATTCAATGTTTGGATGCTGATTTGGCCCAATCAAAAGAAAATTCTCGGCATTGTCCAGGCGACCGATCCTGAGAAGGCGCGCGCCCGTCGGGTGGCGTTCCTGGCGTCACGGACCAACACGGTGCTTTCGATCCCCATGTTGATGTTCATGCAAGCTGGCGCGCACGGCTTGCCGTTCTTTATGAATTGAGACGATACCCGTTTCATAAGCAGACTTGAGCCCGGCCTCTGGCCGGGCTCAGCTTTTTGAACGTGACGATCTTCCCACCATGCCCCGACCTTTGGCGTTGCTCGAACTTCAAATCCGCTTCGAAATTGCCGGCGCCGCCTCACGATTTTCCGTCATGCACGAATCCCACACACGAACCATTGCTATAGCGCTGTGAAAACGCGGCACCTGTTGAGTTTGCTCGACCTAGCGCGCGACGAAGCGTATGCCATCCTACGCCGCGCCGCGGAGCTGAAGCAGCTGCGTCAACAAGGCATCCGCCCGCTCTTATTTGAACGTAAAGTTTTGGCGATGATTTTCGAAAAATCGTCGACGCGGACGCGTGTGTCATTCGAATCAGCCATGATCGAAGGGGGCGGCGGATCGGTGTTCTTGTCACTTTCGGATTCCCAGCTTGGACGCGGTGAACCAATTCAAGACACTGCACGCGTGCTGTCGGAAATGTGCGACGCGATCATGGCGCGCACTTACGCGCACACGACTGTTGAGAGCTTGGCCGCGCATTCGAGCGTGCCGGTGATCAACGGCCTAACTGATCGTTTGCATCCCTGTCAGGTGCTTGCCGATATTCAAACCTACATGGAATTTCGTGGCGACATCGCGCAGGCGCGGGTCGCGTGGGTGGGTGATGGCAACAATATGTGTAATACCTACATCGAAGCCGCACGGTTGTTCGGCTTCGAATTGGTGATTTCGAGTCCTCGTGACTACGCCGCGACGATTGATAAATCGGTACTAGCAAACGCCACGATCAAAATCGAGGAAGACCCGGCCAAGGCAGTCGCCGGCGCTGATCTCGTGGTCACTGATGTATGGGTAAGCATGGGGCAGGAACAGGATACGGATGCGCGTCGCCGCGCGTTGCGGCCCTATCAAGTAAATGCAGCGTTACTGCAATTGGCGAATCCAGATGCGCTGTTCATGCACTGCCTCCCGGCGCACCGCGGCGAGGAAGTCACCAGCGAGGTCATTGATCGTTCGAACGGCGTGGTGTGGGCCGAGGCCGGCAATCGCTTACATGCGCAGAAAGCCTTGCTCGAGTTTTTACTGCGCGAATAGATGAGAGTTACTTATTCCCTTGCGCCACTTTGGATGTCGTCGTTGAATTATTTGAGGCGCGACCCAATCTCGTCATCTCGATTCTGTGATGGCCGATAAGCACGGAATAGGCATGACTTCGCAACGCACCAGGAACCGACTGGTGGATCAGTTGCGCGAAATGGGCATTACCTCCGAGGCCGTATTGGATTTGATTCGGACCACGCCTCGACATTTATTCGTGGATGAAGCGCTGGCGAGCCGAGCGTATGAGAACAACGCGTTACCCATCGGCTTTGGGCAGACCATTTCTCAGCCCTACATCGTGGCCGCCATGACGGCGCTGTTGGTCGAAAGCGGCCCGCTCGCTAAGGTGCTTGAAGTCGGTGCGGGATGTGGCTACCAAACCGTGGTCTTGGCCCGGTTTGCCCAGCAGGTCTACAGCATCGAGCGCATTGCGGCGCTAGCGAATCGCTTGCGCGAGCGATTGCACGAATTACGCGTAACCAATGTCCGAGTGCGGCACGGCGATGGACGGCAAGGCTGGACGGCGCATGCACCTTTCGACGCTATTTTGGTGGCTGCCGCCGCGTCGAGCATCCCGCGCGCATTGATCGATCAATTAGGCATCGGTGGACGGTTAATCATGCCGCTCGGTAAACCGCGTGATCAGATGCTTACCGTGCTACGCAAAACTGCCGACGGTATCAGCGAGGAAGAAATTGAACGCGTGAGCTTCGTGCCCTTGGTTGACGGAGTCGGGTGAGCGAGTGCGAGTCGATGCGTAGTCGTACGGATCGGTTGCACGCCATTGTTGGCTTTGGGTTATTCGCGTTGACCGCCTGTAGTGCTCACCAACCGGCGCGGATTGAGCAGAAGTCTGTCACTGCCGTGGCGCCGCCGTCACGCGCCATCGCGCCACCCGTTCCACCGGTGACCCACGAGCTACTACCGCAAGCGTACCGAGTCGCGGCTGGCGACACGTTGTATTCCATTGCGTGGCGCTTTGGTGTCGATCATCAGATGCTTGCGCAATGGAATGGAGTTTCCGATCCGCACAAGATTTACGTCGGGCAAGTATTAGCCATGCACGGCGCGTCGGCGTCGCGCGCCGCGCGCGCAACTGATGCGGATGAGACCGTGATTCGGCGCCCTGCGCAAAAATCCCCGCGCGAGGCGCCGCGAATGCCGAACGCGAATTCACCGCCGGTCGTCGCTGTCGGTGCACAACCGCCGCCGAGCACGAAAAGCGACCTTTGGGTGTGGCCGGCGATGGGCACCGCGGTGCGCGCGGTGTCGGCCACCGGGTCGATTGGCTTGGAGATAAAGGGCCAGCGCGGGCAACCTGTTAAAGCAGCTGGCGCGGGCCAAGTGGTGTATAGCGGGAATGGGCTGCGCGGGTACGGTCAGCTGTTGATCATTAAGCACGACGAGACATTTTTGAGCGCCTATGCACACAACGACAAACTCATCGTTGGGGAAGGGCAACGCGTGGAAGCTGGGCAGACGATAGCGCTCATGGGAGATTCCGAGGCAAGCGAGGTTATGTTACATTTTGAAATACGGAAAAACGGTAAAGCCGTTGAGCCGTTGCAATTCCTCCCTCAGCGCTGAACGAGTTTGGATGGCCGGTACGCGTAAGAAAGGCAAAGATCAGGACTCGTCGAGCGCCATCGAATCGTTGCCTAGTGCACCGGCGGACGATGTGCGCGGCGACGAAAAGGTCGCTGATTTCGATCCGCTTACCGATCTCGATAACCTCGAACCCAATCTTGAGCAATTAGAAGTTACCGACGACGCCGAGGTCGAGGTCGAGGTTGCGATTCCCGCCGCCATTGGCGAAGTGTCGGACGGCGAACTCGACGCGACGCGGTTGTACTTAAACGAAATCGGATTCTCGGCGCTCCTGACCGCGGCGGAGGAGGTGCGGTTTGCACGCCTCGCCCAGCGCGGTGACGCTGCCGCGCGCAAGCGCATGATCGAAAGTAACCTGCGTCTGGTCGTTAAAATCGCGCGACGTTACATGAACCGCGGATTAGCATTACTCGATTTGATCGAGGAAGGGAATTTGGGACTTATTCGGGCGGTCGAAAAATTCGATCCGGAGCGCGGCTTCCGCTTTTCTACCTATGCCACGTGGTGGATCCGCCAGACCGTTGAACGTGCGTTGATGAACCAAACCCGGACCATTCGCTTGCCGATCCACATCGTCAAGGAAATTAATATCTATTTGAGGGCTGCGCGCCGCTTGGCCCAAACGTTGGAACGCGAACCGAGCCCAGAAGACGTGGCGCAAATGCTCGATCGCCCGCTAGAAGACGTGAAGCGGATGCTTGGTCTGAATGAGCGTATTGCGTCGGTCGATAGTCCGCTCGACCGTGATTCTGATCGAACCCTCATCGATACCATCCCCGACGAACACAATCGTGATCCGGCGCGCCTGCTTCAAGATAGCGACATGCAGCGACATATCGATGCCTGGCTCGCGCAATTGAACGACAAGCAACGTGCGGTCGTCGAGCGTCGCTTCGGCCTGGATGGTCGCGAAAGCGCGACCTTGGAGGAAGTCGGGATAGAGATTGGCGTTACGCGTGAACGCGTACGGCAAATTCAAATCGAAGCATTGCGACGCTTACGTCATATCCTCGAGCGCGAGGGGTTTTCAGTCGACGCCTTGTTCGCCGAGCTGTAGCGCGTGCGACGCGATAACTTAAGGCTTGCCGACGAAAATGGCGGCGACGACGGCGCGACTTTCGGCGGCGAGTACGTTGTAAATCCGACAGGCCGCGCCATTGTCCATGGTTTCGACCCCAATCCTCCGCGCGTTTAGTTCAGCGATTGAAGTCGGCGGCAAGAAGCGTTGCGTGGCGCCAGAACCAATGATGATGACTTCGGCCCCAAGCTCCGCAAGCGCGAATAAATGTTGGCTGGTCATGGCCGTGAAGCTAGCAGGTAGTCGGTCGGTGTAAATAGCGCTCGGAGTGATTATCAGTGGGCCGCTATAGCGCTGTTCGCCGATTTCGACGTAATCGGCGTGGTAGGCGCGGATGACGTTGCCAGAACGCACGGAATCGAGTTCGAATTTCATGGCTGCCTTGGACTCGTTGGATGAAGTTTGCCGAATGTTTGCCGACAATAGATCAAATTTTGAGTTAGGAGGCGATCAGTCATGAAAGTGATCTTGCTCGGTGGGCCGGGCGCGGGGAAAGGCACTCAAGCCGATTACATCTGCAGTGCGTATTCTATCCCGAAGATTTCGACGGGCGACATGTTACGCGCCGCGGTAAAGGCAGGAACGCCGCTCGGACTCGCGGCAAAAAAAGTAATGGATAGCGGCGGGCTCGTTTCGGACGCCATCATTCTGGGTTTAATTGAAGAGCGGATAAAAGCCGTCGATTGCGCGGAGGGTTACTTGTTCGACGGCTTTCCGCGGACAATTCCGCAGGCCCATGGCTTAGAAAAAATCGGCGTGGCGGTCGATCGAATCGTCGAGATCGCGGTGGACGACAACGCGATTGTGCGCCGCATGTCAGGACGCCGGATTCATCCCGCTTCGGGCCGTACTTATCACATTGAATTCAATCCACCAACGCGCGTCGGCGTGGATAACGAAACGGGCGAGGAATTGGTACAGCGTGACGACGACAAAGAAGAAACCGTGCGTAAACGATTACATGTTTATCACGAACAGACCGAACCACTAGTAACTTATTACCAAACGCAGGCGGCGAATTCTTCGCGTTTGAAATTTGTCCGCGTCGATGGCATTGGCACGGTCGAAGAAATTCGCGCACGCGTCTTGGACGCACTTAAATGAAAGCGCCGTGCATGTTCAGCCCGATTTATTGCTCAAAATTTTCGACGTGCTTGTTGTTCTGCGTGGACGATTAGTTGTGGCATGAACGAAACATAAACGAGCGCGTTGATATTTTTTTTACTATAAACCTTTACATACCACCTAAAGGTGATGTATATAAGCAAGTGTGGTGTTGCATTTTTTGTTCAACCATTGTTGAAGGGGGACTCGTCATATGGCGACAGCGAAAAAGAAGGCATCCACTAAGAAAGCCGCGGCGAAGAAACCAGCAGCTAAAAAAGCTGCTGCGAAGAAACCCGC
>JAYUEZ010000118.1:0-17415 GCA_043738965.1 Gammaproteobacteria bacterium | reverse complement strand
CAGCGGTTCACGGCCGCGCGCGAAATTGATTGTCGTCAACATGCGGTAATCCCCGGCCTCATCAACACGCATACCCACGCCGCCATGAGTTTGTTTCGCGGGATGGCCGATGATCGTCCGTTGCAGACTTGGCTTAAGGAGCACATTTGGCCGGCCGAAGCACGCTTTGCGGATCGGGCATTTGTGCGCGACGGGACTCGGCTCGCGGCCTATGAAATGCTCCGCGGCGGAGTCACCTGTTTCAATGATATGTATTTCTTTCCGGACGAGGTTGCCGCGGTCGCGACCGAATTCGGGATCCGCGCGATGGTCGGCATGATCGTGATCGGTTTTCCCACGGCGTGGGCGCAAGACACGCGCGGTTATTTGCAGAAGGGTCAAGAAGTGCACGATCACTATCGCGGCCACCCGATCATTCACACAGCCTTTGCACCGCACGCACCCTATACCGTGGACGACGCCGCGTTACGCCAAATAGCGACTCTCGCCGAAGAACTCGACGTCCCCATCCATATTCACTTGCACGAGACCGCGCATGAAGTTGAAAGCGCATTTACTGAAACCGGCGAACGCCCGCTCGCGCGCCTCGCGCGACTAGGCCTGTGTTCAGATCGCTTACTGGCCGTGCATATGACGCAACTGTCGACCGCTGAAATCGAACAGGTCGCACGGAGCGGCATAAGCGTCGCGCATTGCCCCGAATCCAATTTGAAATTGGCGAGCGGACTGTGTCCGGTTGGCGCCTTAATCGCCGCTGGCGCCAATTGCGCGCTCGGCACCGATGGCGCGGCGAGCAACAATGATCTCGATTTATTGAGCGAAATGCGTACCGCTGCCTTGCTCGCCAAAGCCGTCGCCAATGATCCCTGCGCGGTACCAGCGGCGACAGCCCTGCAAATGGCGACTCTGAACGGCGCCCGAGCGCTCGGACTGGAACATGAAATTGGCTCCCTAAAGGTCGGCAAGCAAGCAGATCTCGTCGCGCTTGACCTGAGCGACCCACGCCTCCACCCGCTGTATGACCCGATCTCGCAATTGGTGTACGCCATGCATCGCGACGCAGTGACGGATGTGTGGGTTGCCGGCCGCCATGTCGTGCAACGTGGGGAGGTAGTCGGCATTGATGTCGAGCAATTGCGGGCGACGACCATTCGGTGGCGAAATCTGATCGCGGGGAGTCAGAATCCTACGATGAGTGGATAGAAAAAGAGTTAGTCAGTGCTGGGTCGGTGTGGATATCTGCCAACTTTCTAGCGCGGTAGTGTGTCGGCGCCGCCGCCAATTCACTCGTTACTCGGATTCTTCGCCCTCCAGATCGTCCAACAAATCGATTTCGCACGCGGCCGCGACCTCGTTACCGCGCAGTACGTCCCAGCGATTCACGATCACGCAAAACAGATCGGCGGTTTTCTCGGCATCGTAGATCGCCGAATGCGCTTCGGCTTCTTGCCAGCCTAAATTGGCCGCGGCCACCGCGCGCGACAACACCGTCTGTCCAAACGCGACGCCGGCCAGGCTCGCGGTATCGAACGTGCTAAACGAGTGAAACGGATTACGCTTCAAGCGGCAGCGCTCGACCGCGGCTTTCACGAAACCCAAATCAAAGGCCGGGTTGTGTCCGACCAGCACCGCACGGGTGCAGCCCTGAGTTTGCACCGCTTGTCGCACGCGATTGAAGACATCGGTCAGCGCCTCGCGCTCGCCGAGCGCGAGGCGGAACGGATGATGCGGATCGATCTTATTGAAACGCAGCGCCGCTTCTTCCAAACGCGACCCAGGAAAGGGTTTGACATGGTGCGCGATGGTTTCCGCGCGGTGCCAGCCGCGGGCCGTGTTCCAATCCACCAACACTGCTGCGATTTCGAGCAACGCATCGGTGGCCGCGTTAAACCCACCCGTTTCGACATCGACCACCACTGGCAAAAAACCGCGAAAGCGCTGAGCGACGATTGATTTAGACACGTAGATATTGTCGTTGGAAACTTGGGGTTCGGCATTGTAGTGGCTTTTTGCGTTGCAACGCATCGCACGCGCTCGTATTCTTCGCGCCATGAACGAACCTTCCTGGGAACAACTCTCGGCATTAACGGCGCTCTCACCCATCGACGGCCGTTATGCGCGGGTGACCGCTGATTTACGCGCGTGGTTGAGCGAGTACGGACTGATTCGGCAACGCGTCGCGATTGAAATTCGCTGGCTGCAACACCTGTCGCGGATCGCAGAACTACCGGAGTTAGGACACTTGTCCACCGGCGAACATGCCTATCTCGAGACGATCGTGAATAACTTTTCGGTGGCCGATGCTGAGCACATCAAGGGTATCGAGGCCACCACCAATCATGATGTCAAAGCCGTTGAATATTTTCTTCGCGAGCGCTGTGTCGCCCACGGTGCGCTGGCGCGCGTGGTGCCGTTCCTCCATTTTGGCTGCACGTCGGAAGACATCAATAATCTGGCCTACGCCGTGCTGCTCAAAACTGTACGCCACGCGGTATTGCTGCCACGGCTGTCTGAACTCGATAGCGCCTTGACGGCGCTCGCGCACGCCACCGCCGATGCCGCGATGCTGGCGCGCACGCACGGCCAAGCCGCGACACCGACGACCATGGGCAAGGAAATCGCCAATGTGGTCTATCGCCTACGGCGCCAAATAAGCCAACTCACGGCGAGCGAAATTCTCGGCAAATTTAATGGCGCGGTGGGCAATTACAATGCCCATCTGGCCGCGTATCCGGCGCTCGATTGGGCGACGATTGGGCGCGAGTTTGTCGAATCCCTAAACCTCGCGTGGAATCCCTATACCACGCAGATCGAGCCGCACGACTACATCGCCGAATTTTGCGCGGTGGCCTCGCGCATCAATACCCTGTTGATCGATTTCTGTCGCGACACTTGGAGCTATATCGCGATTGGCTACTTCCGGCAGAAACGTGTGCCCAATGAAGTCGGGTCGTCGACCATGCCGCATAAAGTAAATCCGATCGACTTTGAAAATGCCGAGGGCAATTTCGGATTGGCGATCGCGCTCTTGGAGCATTTTGCGGCCAAGCTGCCGGTGTCACGCTGGCAGCGCGATTTAACGGACTCCACAGTGTTACGCAATCTCGGTGTCGCATTCGGCTATATGCTGGTCGCGATCGCGGCCGCGGGCCGCGGAATTAGCAAGCTCGAACTCGACCGCGCGGCGTTGGCGATCGATCTCGACGCGGCATGGGAAGTGTTGGCCGAGCCGATTCAAACCGTGATGCGTCGGCATGGCATCGCCGATTCGTATGAAGTGTTGAAGGACCTCACGCATGGCCAAAAAATTGATCGTGCGCGTTTGCACGGTTTCATCGATACCTTAGCGATACCGAGCGCAGAACGTGGTCGCTTAAAAGCCCTGACACCCGCCACCTATCTCGGTAGCGCGGTTAGTTTAGCGCGCGAGATTTGACGATGAGTGAACGTAAGCTGGGTGAAACCGCCGAAGTTTTCGCGCTGGAGCTGAGCGAGGACGTGCGTGAAGTGTCGTTAGCGTTAGCGACCCAGGCGCGCCGCAGTCTCGATATCGTGACCCGCCACCTCGATGTCGTGCTCTACGACAATGAAGCGTTTGCGAACGCCGTGCGCGAGCTAGTTGTCGACAGTCGTCGGGCGCAAGTCCGGATCCTCGTCTTGGACAGCGGGCAAGTAGTCACTCATGGTCATCGCCTGATCGAATTGGCGCGACGCTTGTCCAGCTTCATCAGCGTCAAGGTGCCGGCGCCTGAACATAAGGATTTCAACGAGGCCTGGCTGGTCGCCGACACGACAGGCTATCTCCATCGCCGCTTTAGCGATCGCTATGAAGCAACCGCGAACTTCGCCGATCGCAGGCACTCGGCCAACTTAGCCAACCGTTTTAATGAGCTATGGAGCCACGCCTTGCAGGATCCCAATTTTCGCCGCCTCCATCTTTGATTAGGCGCGCGCTCTTAATCGCGGCGCTTCTGGTCAGCGGCAGCGCGTGGGCTGAGCGGATGACCGTCGAAGTCATTCCACTCGAACACCGTCTGGTGCGTGATGTGATTCCCATGTTGCAACCCATGCTCGACCCCGCCGGCACGCTGACTGGTACCGCCAGCCAATTGATCGTGCGCACCACGCGCGAAAATCTCGAGCAATTGAAAGCGGTGATTGCGGCCATCGACACCAAAATCAAGCAACTCAAGGTTAGCGTGACGCAAGATCTAAACACCGTCATGCAGGCGCGCCAAGACGTGCTCTCGGGACATCTCCGCGGCAATTTCACGGCCAACGTTCCCGATCGTGACCCTGCCGGCGCCGGCGATGTGGCGCTTGAAACGCCGGCTGGTGGTGTTCGTTACCAGACCACTAGCACCAACACGCGTGAGAACAGCAACCAGGTGCATTTCGTCGTCACCATGGAAGGCCAAGCGGCCTTTGTTGAAACCGGGGAAGACCTTCCATCGCCCTACCATAGTGAAGCAGTGACGCCCTATGGGGTAAGCGTCAACGATAGTGTCGAATATCAATCGATCCGGTCGGGGATCTATGTGACGCCTCGATTACAAGGCGATCGCGTGGTGCTCGATGTCGCACCCCAACTCGAACGCGCGGACCCGAGCTCAGGCGCCATCGAGTCCCACCGCGCGGCGACCACCGTGCGCGGCCGCTTGGGCGAATGGCTGCCATTGGGGGGTTCCAACACCAGCGGCGGTGACGCCAGCACCGAACTGCTCGCACGCACCCGGCGGCAAGGCGACAATAGCTACTCGGTTTGGGTTAAGGTCGAAGAACAGCCCTAGCCGTGGCTTTTACCAGTGCTGCGCGGCCGTAATCACCCCTAAGTTATCGCGGATTTTATGTCGGAGAATTCCTCGGCCGTAGCCGAACTATTGGCGGGTGGCGCCGCGCTTTCCGAGTTTCGCTTGGACCGGATCGAACGAACCCTACGCGCGGTGGCGCCGGGTATCGAACACATCGCGACTCGATATAACTACGTGGTGCGGTGCGCATCACCGCTCGCGCCCACGGCGCGCGCACAACTCGCGGCCATATTAAACCTTGCCACACTCGACGCGCCCACCACGCCGGCAGCGCGCTTCGTCGCTCCACGCGCTGGCACATACTCGCCATGGTCGAGCAAGGCCACCGATATCGCGCGCAATTGCGGTTTGGCGCAGGTCACGAACATCGAACGCGCCGTGCAATGGATAGTCACTGGCGACTTCAACTGGGCGCAGGTGACCCCGCTCATTCATGACCGCATGACCGAGAGTGTTTACGCCGATTCGACGGCGCTGCTGCACAGCGCGTCTATCGCATCGGGCGCACCGGGCGCGCTGCGCACGGTGCCATTACGCGCCCAGGGCCAAACCGCGCTCGTCACCGTTAATGACCAACTGGGCCTCGCCCTCGCGCCGGACGAAATCGATTATTTATGCGTGCGCTACGGCGCTTTGCAGCGCGACCCGACGGATGCGGAACTCATGATGTTCGCGCAGGCGAATTCCGAGCATTGCCGACATAAAATTTTTAACGCCGATTGGGAGATCGATGGTCAACGTCGCGAGCACAGCCTGTTCGCGATGATCCGCGCCACGCATGCCGCGCATCCGAATCAAGTGCTGTCGGCATATCACGATAATGCCGCCGTGACGCGTGGTTATCGCGGCCAGCGGTGGCTGGTCGATCCGACCACCCATCGTTATCTCAATGTCGACGAAGATCTTCATCTGCTGATGAAGGTCGAGACTCACAATCATCCAACCGCGATATCGCCGTTTCCGGGAGCATCGACCGGTGCCGGGGGCGAGATCCGCGATGAAGGCGCCACTGGCCGCGGCGCGCGGCCGAAAGCAGGCTTTGCTGGTTTCTCGGTCTCACATTTGCGTATTCCACAATTCAGTCAGCCGTGGGAAAGCGCGCGTGCATTAAATCCACGACTAGCGAGCGCGTTTCAAATCATGATTGACGGCCCACTCGGTGCCGCGGCCTTCAACAACGAATTCGGACGCCCGTCGCTCGGCGGCTATTTTCGATCCTTCGAACACGAGGTCGAGAACGGCAGAACACGCGAGCGCCGCGGCTATGACAAACCGATCATGCTCGCTGGTGGCATCGGCAATGTTCGTCCGCAACATGTGCAGAAACTAACGCTACCGGTCGGTGCTCAAATCCTGGTGATCGGCGGACCCGCGATGCTCATTGGATTGGGCGGCGGCGCGGCCTCGTCGCAACGCGCTGGCGGGAACGATCACGAGCTCGATTTCGCGTCGGTGCAACGGGACAACGCCGAGATGGAGCGACGCGCGCAGGAAGTCATCGAAGCCTGTGTCGCGTGCGGGGCTGACAATCCCATTCTGGCAATTCACGACGTGGGCGCCGGTGGTTTGTCCAATGCCGTGCCCGAACTCCTGCATGACAGCCACCGCGGCGGGCGTTTGGATCTGCGCGCCATTCCGAATGCGGACATGAGCATGTCGCCACTCGAGATCTGGTGCAACGAGGCGCAAGAGCGTTACGTCTTGGGTATCGCTCCCGAATCGCTGCCGGTGGTCCTCGCGCTGTGCGCGCGCGAGCGCTGCCCGGTGGGCGTGCTCGGCACCGTCACGGCGGCAGAACATCTGTGGTTATGGGATAGCTTGCAGGCGCAAGCAGTGATCGATCTGCCGATGGATGTGATCTTTGGCAAACCGCCCAAAATGTCGCGGATCGCGACGCAGAGCGTGCTCCGTGCCACGCCGTTTTCGCTCAATGCTGTTTCGATTAATGATGCGGCGGAGCGCGTTCTGCGTTTCCCGGCGGTGGGCGATAAGCGATTTTTGATCACGATTGGCGATCGCACCGTGGGTGGACTCACCATACGTGATCAAATGGTCGGACCGTGGCAGGTGCCCGTCGCCGATTGCGCGGTCACCGCGCTCGATTACACCAGCACAGCCGGTGAAGCGTTTGCGGTGGGTGAACGCACCCCGTTGGCCTTGCTCGACGCCGCGGTGTCCGCCCGGATGGCCGTGGGCGAAGCACTGACCAATCTCTGTGCGGCGCGCATCCTACAGCTCTCGGAGGTCGTATTATCGGCCAATTGGATGGCCGCGGCCGGTCATCCGGGCGAGGACGCCAACTTGTATGCAGCGGTACACGCGGCAAGCCAGCTCTGCATCGCGTTGGGGATTTGTATTCCAGTGGGCAAGGACTCGATGTCGATGCGCGTGACGTGGCGTGATGGCGCAACCGAGGAGGCGACGACTTCACCGCTCAGTCTCGTCGTCTCGGCTTTCGCGCCGGTCGCCGAGATCCGGCAATCGCTAACGCCGCAACTACAGCGCCACCCCACGGCGACGTCATTGGTGTTTATCGATCTCGCACGCGGACATCAGCGTTTAGGTGGTTCGGTATTGGCGCAGGTCCACGGCAGCTTGGGCGCAGCCCCACCGGACCTCGAACGACCCGCCGATTTACGTGATTTTTTTGCGACCGTGCAACTGTTGAACGAAACCGGCTACCTCCTCGCGTATCACGATCGATCGGATGGGGGTCTATTCGTCACCTTGCTCGAAATGGCGTTCGCTGGCCGCGTGGGCTTCAGTGTCGACCTCGCCGGATTAGGCGGCGAATCACTGGCGGCCCTGTTCTGCGAAGAGCTCGGAGCCGTGCTCCAGGTCGCGACGATCGACCTCCCCGTCGTGCTCAAACAATTCGAAACGATGAGTTCGCTGCCGGTGCATGTGCTGGGTACCGTAACCAGCGATCACGTCGTCACTTTCAAGTACGGTACCGATCTAATCTATCAGGACGATTTGTTCGTCGCGCTCGAACAGTACTCGTTGACCACGCATCGCATGCAACGCCTGCGCGATGCCCCCGAATGCGCGGACGAAGAACTGGCGACGATTCTCGATCGCACCGATCCTGGCTTGACGCTTACCGTGCCGGGGACCTTAAACCTGCGATTGCCGCCGAGTGTCGCCACCACGCGGCCGAAGATCGCGATCTTGCGCGAACAAGGCGTCAACGGCCAACGCGAAATGGCGGCGGCATTTGATCGCGCGGGCTTCGACGTCTTCGATTTACATATGTCGGATCTGATTTCGGGTGGCGCCACCTTGCAGGATTATCACGGGCTCGTGGCCTGCGGCGGCTTTTCCTATGGCGATGTGTTGGGCGCGGGGGGAGGCTGGGCTAAGTCCATCTTGTTCAACCCGGCGGCGCAGGCGGCTTTTGCGGATTTCTTCGCGCGCGATAACACGTTCACCTTGGGGGTGTGCAACGGCTGTCAAATGTTGACGCAGCTCAATTCAATTATTCCTGGCGCCACTGCGTGGCCACGCTTTTTGCGGAATCGATCGGAACAATTCGAAGCGCGCCTGGTGATGACCGAGGTTCTCGAGTCGCCGTCGGTGCTATTGGCGGGAATGGCCGGCGTACGTGCGCCGTTGGTCGTCGCCCATGGCGAGGGCCGCGCCGAGTTCGCAGGCGTTCCGCCGCAAGCATGCCTGCGTTACCTCGATAACCACGGCCGCCCGGCGCAGTACTACCCGCACAATCCCAACGGCTCGCCCCATGGCATCACCGGCGTAACGAGCGCCGATGGCCGCGCCACAATCCTGATGCCGCATCCCGAACGCGTGTTCCTCAAGCACCAGTTTTCATGGCTGGATCCGACCTGGCGCGGCGCCGAATCGCCTTGGTTCGGCCTCTTTGCCAATGCCCGCCGCTTTGTCGCCTAATACCTGCATCATGACCATCCACTAAGTACTCCTCATGCACGGTAAGGTTCGTCGTTTGAGTTCTGCCGCGCTCGCACGGGTTGAATTCGATCGCGAGCAATTCAAGCGCTGGGCACGACGCCTCAACGCCGTGCTCATCCCAAGTGGTGTGGTGGCGCTCCTGTATTGGGCCGCGCACGAGCGCGCAATACCTCTGCGCGATGATTTGGACTTGTCGCTCATCGGCGGTCTAGTGCTTAGTCTGATCTCGTTTGTCGCCTATGCGATGCGTTTTCGCTTGGCATTGAGAATCGCCGGCGCGCCGATCGGAATCACCGCCGCGATCAAGCTCAACGCGCTGACGATGTTCTATCGCTTCTTTATTCCACTCGCGCTTGGCGCGGAGTTAACCCGCTATTTGAAATTGCGTGGTCTCCTGCCGACCACCAGCACTCGTACCATGGTCACTGGCATCGCCTTGGACCACTTGCTGGGCACCGTGGCCCTACTCGCTATTTCGACTACATTAATGATCGCACTGCAACCTTTTGATGTGCAGATCGAATGGCTGGAGCTTGGCCTGCTCGGACTGGGGTTGAGCCTATTTCTCGCTTACGCGGCGCGGCGCTTCATGCTGCCGACAAAATCAATGCTTGGCGCGTGGCTCGCCCAAGCCCGTCAGCATCTAGGCGCCCTCGCCGCCGCGAGCCTGTGGTCCTTATTCACGCAGATCTTGTTGGCGGCAGCAGTGTTCGTCGGGAGCTATCGCTGGGGCGTAGCGATTGATTACTGGAAAATATTGTTAGTCCTCACTGGCTCGTTTCTATTACAGCTGGTGCCCATTAGCTTGGTTGGCATCGGGGCCGCGGATCTCGCCGGTACTGGCCTTTATGTCGCACTCGGGTTGAGCGTCGCGGAGGCGGTGCTGCTGGTGTCGCTCATGTATTGTTATCGAATCGTGATCGCGGTGATCGGCGGGCTGTGGGATTTGTTAGCGCGCACCCATCGTGTTTAAAGCTCAGACTTCGTGGAAAATCCGCTTCGATTCCTTGACGGGATATTCCATGCGGTTGGGGATTAGCTTCATCAACCAATTAACGATGGTATACGTGCTCTTGCTGTAGACATACAGCGGTTCGACATCCGCGCCAACTAGCGCTTTGGCCTCGTACGAGCCCAAGCCCAAATTGATGTAAGCACTCTTACGCTCGATAGCGAAGCGGATGACTTCATTGATCAAATGAAACCATGCGTGACACGGCGGGCCGGCATCACGGCCGAAATAGGTGGCGGTGGTGTTTTCTGCATCGAGCAACATCATCCCATGCGCGATCTGCCGTCCGTCGCGCGTCGCAACCAGTAATTTACTTTGCTCACCAAGACGGTGATCCATGTGCGCGTAATAGGCGGCGGACAGGATTTCACGTTTGATCCCCTTGGTGTTCTCGTACATCACACGCGCCTGCCGCGCCCAGAGCTCGGCGTTGGCCGCAAAGGACTCCAAGATTTGGATTTGTTGTCCGTCGGTGTTCGCGCGCTGCAATCGTCGTTTGATGTCTTTGCGATAGCGCGCGCGCATCTGACTCAGATATTCATCGTACGTATTCCAGCGTACCTTGATGCGGGCGAGCGGTTTATTCGAAACCCGATGATAGCCAGCCTCCAGCAAACCATCGTAGCGCTCGCGTTCGGTGCCTAAAAAATCGCGAATGACCGTGAGCGAGCTTCGCTCGCTGTGTGCGATTTCGCCAATGGCGCGGGCGAGTTCGCCGAGCACGGCGTACGGTTCAACGTCGTCGCGAATCGAAATTGACCGGCCGACCACCAACGGCGACGCGCATTCGGTAAGTTTTACTTGTAGGAATTTAGGCCATAGCGTCTGCACGGCACGCCCCACCCCACGGAGCAGTCGCGGCAGGATCTGTACGAAATCAGTCGTGATCGTATAGACACAGGCGTGCGCGATTATTTCGTTTCGCGCGTCGTAGAGCACGGGATAAAAATACTTGCAATCGTTAATGCCTGACGCTTCGATAGCCGCCAAGTACGCGTGCGTGCGCGTGACGGCATGCGATCCGACCAATGCATCCCAGCGCGCCGAATCAAGGGCATGGATCGAACCGTAAATGACGGTGCGGGCCGCGCTGAGCTGGGGGTTACGCGTAGCCCCTCGCGGGTACGGATGAAACGGCACACGCGGGCGCCACGGCCAAGCGGAGAGTCCGCGCAAGCTCCAAGTTCCCGTTCTAGTCCACATCGCGGAGGTGTTTATCAGCGGGGTGGCACGATGCCGCGAGTCGCTTCAGGCTCGCCTCGGATTGCAGGGCGTAGCGACGGCGTTGATTGCGAAGTGCGCTGCTGCATGAGTGGCAGGAGCTTAGCACGACCGTATTCCGGCAGCCATGCAGCCCCGCGCGGCACGCGTGCGACTAGGTGCGGGGCAATCCACGTCAGCTCGGTTTAGCACCCGATCGAAAGCTGCTACATTTTCATTTGAACCACCCCGAACGGTCAGTCCGTTAAGCGAGGAACGTCCCATGGCCACCGCCCTAGTCCTCATCGATATTCAAAACGAGACGCCGCAAGCGCGGGGCGTTAATAGCGTTTCAATCGTCGGGTAAACGATTCGACGTTTGGACACCGCGGATGAAATCATCACGCTCTAGTGCGGAAACGCGACGCGCCAACGCGCGCGACGAGAAGTCGCGCAGACGTGTGGCATCGCCGGAAGAGATCGCGCTATTCCGCGACGCATTGCGCGATGTGCGACCGATCACGACCGATATTGTACCGATTGTTAAGCCGGCGCCGCCGGCGCTTCCGGTCCAATCCCGCCGCGATGCGCGCGCCGTGCTCGATGAGATGGTGCTTCGCGATCCGTCCGAGTTTGAACTTGAAACAGGCGACGAATTGCTGTTCAAACGCACCGGCGTGCAGACCACCGTCATCCGCAAACTACGCCGTGGTCAGTACACGGTCCAGGCCGAGCTCGATCTCCACGGCCTCACCGCCGCGAATGCCAAGATTCAATTAGTTCGATTCCTGCACAGCTGCAAATCGCGTGGGGTTAGATGCATCAGAATTATTCACGGTAAAGGTCTAGGATCGCCCGGCCGCTTACCGGTGTTGAAACCGAAGGTCGCGTATTGGCTCGCCCAGCGCGACGAAGTGATGGCCTATGTCAGCGCGCGCGCCGTCGATGGCGGCACCGGCGCTGTGTATGTATTGCTCAAATTGAGTGCCTGAATAATGCGCGTAACCGACGGCAACGGTGGCCTACCAAAGATCGTGCTCGAAGCAATCGACGGGACGACGGCCGAAATTTATTTGCACGGCGGGCAGCTCACTTCGTGGCGAGTTCGGGGGCATGAGCAATTGTTTTTAAGCAGCAAGAGCGAGTTTCGCCCGGGCGCCGCGATTCGCGGCGGCGTGCCGGTAGTGTTTCCGCAATTCTCGAGCTTAGGGACCTTACCGAAGCACGGCTTAGTGCGCACGGCGACATGGCTTGTAATCGATACCGAGACCACCGCCGAATTCGAGCGCGTTCGCCTCGGCTTGCATGATTCACCGAGCACGCGCGCATTGTGGCCATTCTCCTTTGCGCTCGAGCTTCAGATTACGATTGGTGGCAACACGCTCGAGCTTGTCCTATCGGTCACGAATACTGGCTCGGCGCTATTCCATTTCACGGCCGCTCTGCACACGTATATTAAAATCGCTGATCTCGACGCGCTCCGGATCGCAGGCCTTGGTGGCCGCGCTTATGTTGATGCCGCACGCGGCGGTGCCGCTGGCGTTCAGCGCGATGGGCTACTCGCGATCGAGGGAGAAGTCGATCGCGTCTATGCCGGCGCATCTGCCCCGCTGAATGTGATCGATACCCGGCGCGCACTGCAGATTCATGCGTCCGGTTTCGAAGACGTGGTCATTTGGAACCCCGGCGCGGCCAAGGCCGCCGCGCTGGCTGATCTTGAACCGGGTGGCGAACGCGCCATGGTGTGTGTGGAGGCCGCGGCGATTGCGGTCCCGATTGCGCTTGCCCCAACCGCGTCCTGGCAGGGGACGCAACGTCTGGTCGTCCGGAACGACGCACCTGCCAATAGTTTAGATCGCAATCAGAAATCTAAGGAGCATGTATGAAATGGCTTTTATTCGTCGTTGCCGTCACTGCCAACGGCGCCGATATCACCATCAGCAAGACCGAATTCCAAACCCGCGATCTGTGCACCGCGGCCGCCGCCCAAATCCATGGCATCAATAGCAGCGCCATCGGCGCGAATGCGCGAATCGAGGCAACCTGCTTACAGACTCAATAAATCCGCTGCGCATATCACAGCGGCCTCCAGGAGTCGGTGGTAGGGGGAGTCTGCGGCGTGGCCATATGCCCCTCCCCCGACCTTCTCCCGCGAGAGGAGAGGGCCGGGGTGAGGGGGAGAAAGACGACCAGCGACTTAGAGGTGGCTAGTGTCCGCGGTCGATACTGAATTGCCGGTATGTTCGAGCAGAAGCTCAACTTCGTGCGCGGCATGTTCGCAAGTACCGGTGGTGGCGAGGACTTTGATTTTCAAATCCCAACTCGCCGCCTGGCCCTCGGCACGCGTCACGGCGGCTTCGTTCAAATGTCGACAGACCTCGGCCATGCGCGCGTCGGCGGCCGTGAGGGTTGGATCGAGTTCGCCAGATTCCTCTATTTCGCGCACCGCAATGCGGTCGAGAACCGCGTTCGCCACCCGGCTTTCGTAGAGGAATACTTGTTCCGCGTGGCTACTGTATTCGGTGGCCTGGGGAGTAGAACTGAGTGAGAGCGAAGATGGCGTCAGGGTCGTGCAGCCGCCGAGCAGCGTGCCTGTAAGGGTCACCAGCGCCGCCATCGTGAGGATTCGCGAAGGCGCTAATGGAACATTCATCGTCTTTGGTCCGTTCCCAGACACCGCGGCCCAGGGTTGTAATAGATGTAGCCGTAAGAGCGGACGATTACTAGAATTCTTGAGAACTAGTTACGTAATAATTTCACCAACTGATTCGGGTGTGACCGGCGTCTCATCGAGTCATCAAAGTGTTCGTAGGCAGTGTCGGATTCAAGGCCTTGCGCGCGGTCTCGACGCCAACGACTGGCAATAGACCTGGGTCGAGCAATCCAAGTTGAACCAGCACCGAGGCCTGGTCCCAATAAATATGTTCATGTGCGAGCTTACCCTCGCGAAAATGGACAATCGCGACCAAGGGGATCTCCACTCGCCGTCCGGTGGGCGCCAGCCCCGGTAGCATCCAGTCCATGCGAAGGGTATGCGTGAATTTGAACACCATCTCATCGACCAAGCGATCGCGCCCGATAGTGCGCGAGATCGGCGTCATTTCGGTATCTGGCGGCATTTGCGGAATGAAGTGCTTGGCGTAGAACTCGCGGAGCTCAAGTTTACCTACCCCACCCGTCAACACCGGAATGTGGTTGACATAGGCATCGTCGACCATC
The DNA here is from genome assembly GCA_043738965.1 of Gammaproteobacteria bacterium. GTDB lineage: Bacteria > Pseudomonadota > Gammaproteobacteria > CAIKBL01. Next base: position 3,246 of record JAYUEZ010000118.1, on the reverse strand, counting down.
GTCGCCAGGGTATCTTCGGTATGCCCAGTCTCGAATTCGTACTTAACGTGCAGGGCCCACAGTGCTTCAAGTGCTGCTTCGTGCTCGGTTTGCATGAGGTCCTCGCTAAAGATTGGTCCGCAGATACCGCCACACGCCGAGGATGGCGAGCAACAACATGACATGCACCGCGATCATGGGCGGCCAGCCGAATAAGTACAACACGTCGTTTAAGAAACCCGACTTGAATGGCCCACCGCCGAAGGCCAAGCCACGGGTGCCAAACAGCGCATGGAAATACGACGGGATCGCAAACAACCAGCCGGTAATCACCGCACACCAGAACAACACGCGGTGGGCGCGTTCCGATAAGTAAACATAGGCGCCGCCAAAACCCACGGCCATGACCATAAAACCCTGCGTGAGGGCCTCCATATGCGCCATACGCCACGCCCGCGGATCGTTCGGCAATTGAATTTCAAGCGGAGGAATTAACGGCCACAACACGAGCTGACCCAGCAATGAAATGAACCAGTGCCAGCCAACGAACACCGCCAAACACCACAGCCCCAAGCCGTTTAAGAACAGCAACGCGCGCTGGCGCTCGGGCATCGGGATCATCAGTCGCGACGCTCAACCTTCACCGCTTCGAGTAACGCGACCGCGGTCGCGGCGATCCCTTCTTCGCGGCCGGTAAACCCCATCTTCTCGGTGGTCGTGCCCTTGATGCTGACTTGTTCAATGGCGAGCTTCAGATCGCTCGCAATTCGTTCGCGCATGACGCTTACGTGGGCGGCGACGCGTGGGCGCTCACAGATCACCGTCGCGTCGATATTCGAAACGCGATAACCCGCCTCGGCAATTAATTCAGCTACCCGTCGTAGGAGAATTCGACTATCGATGCCGTTGAACGCCTGATCGGAATCTGGAAAGTGTTGGCCAATATCGCCGAGCGCCGCTGCGCCCAACACCGCGTCACAGATCGCATGCAGCAGCACATCGCCATCCGAATGGGCGGCCAGCCCGTGTTCAAACGGGATCCGCACGCCGCCGAGGACCACGTGATCGCCGGTGCGGAATTTGTGCGCATCAAAACCTTGACCAATCCGCATGATGCCGTGCCTTAGTGTGGTGGTTGTGCGAGCAGAAACAATTCGGCAAGTTTAAGATCTTCGGGGCGCGTGATTTTGAGGTTATCACCGCTGCCCTCGATGACGCGTGGGATTCCACCAGCGAATTCGATCGCCTGTGCTTCGTCCGTCACCAGCAGTCCCGTCATCAGCGCGTTCTCGAGCGCCGCTTGCAAGGCCCCGAGACGAAACATTTGCGGCGTCAACGCGTGCCATAGCCGGGCGCGGTCGACGGTCGACTCGATTGCGCCATTGTCCGTACACCGTTTCAAGGTATCGCGTACCGGTAGCGCGAGCAGACCGCCGCACGGCGAATCCTGAAGTTGATCCAGCAATCGATCGATATCCGTCGCGCGCAGACAGGGCCGCGCGGCATCGTGCACTAAGACCCAATCGTTGGCGTGCGCCGCGGTCAACGCGCGCAGGCCATTTAATACCGAATGACAACGTTCGACGCCACCGAGCGTGGTTTGCACCGACGGCAAATTAGACGCAATCGTCGGCCACCACGCATCGCCGGCGGCGAGGACGAGGACCACGCCGGCGACGCGCGGATGGTTCGCCAGACGCGCGACGGAGTGCTCGAGTACGGTACGCCCAAGCAACGGCAGGTATTGCTTGGGCATGCCCCCGCCCATGCGCGAGCCCTTACCTGCCGCGGGGATCACGGCCCAGACGCGTGACAAAGCGCTCGAATTTCGCATGGCCTCGGTCGCGACCTTAACGTTACTTAGTGCTTGGCGCCGCCGCTGGAGGTTCCGGCGGGTGCGTCGGGTTAGGAATGAATTGGTAAAAAATTTCGCCGTGTTTCACCATGCCCATTTCGCTCCGCGCGATTTCCTCGACCGCATCCTGTCCTTGCTTGAGGTCCATGACTTCCGCCTGGAGTTCGCTATTACGCGTCCGCAAGGTCTCGATTTCATGTTCTTGCGCCGCGATTTGCCCTTTGAGTCTCGACACATCGCGCATGCCGCCCTTGCCGAGCCACAGCGTGTATTGCAAGCCTAGCAAAAGGACGAGCGCGACCGCGAACAGCGTGCGCATTAGCGAAAGCGCCGCCCGAGATTCGCCGTTACCGCGCTGTGCACCACAACACCCAGGAATCGCGAGTCAGACACGCGCTCGGCGGCCTTGGCCTAAGGGAGATTGTAGAACGCGCTCCGCCCAGGATAGGTGGCGCGTGATCCAAGCTCGTGTTCAATCACCAACAAACGGTTGTATTTCGCGACGCGATCCGAGCGCGACAACGAGCCGGTCTTGATCTGACCGGTACTTTTGCCAACGGCGATGTCGGCGATAGTGGTATCTTCGGTTTCGCCTGAACGATGCGACACCACCGCCGTGTAATTCGCTCGTCGCGCCATTTCGATCGCGCTGAAGGTCTCGGTCAAGGTGCCGATTTGGTTGACCTTGATCAAAATTGAATTCGCGATATGGTTGTCGATGCCGCGCTTCAATATTTCGGTATTGGTGACGAAAAGATCATCGCCCACCAATTGCACTTTTTTGCCGATGGCTTGAGTCAACAGGCTCCAACCGTCCCAATCGTTTTGATCCATGCCGTCTTCGATCGTGACAATCGGGTAATCGCGCGCCCAGTCCGCCAGCAAATCGGTCATCTCCTGGCTCGATAAGTGACGGCCTTCCGACGCGAGATGATATTTGCCATCTTTATAAAACTCGGAACTCGCGACATCGAGTCCCAGCATGATCTCCTTGCCCAACGTGAAGCCAGCCTTGACGACTGCTTCGGCGATCAAATCCAACGCCGCCTGATTCGACGGCAGATCCGGCGCAAAACCGCCTTCATCGCCCACCGCCGTGCTTGCGCCTCGCGCGCTCAAGACAGCCTTCAGCGCATGAAAGATTTCAGCGCCATAGCGCAGGGCTTCGGCAAACGATGGCGCGCCCACTGGCAGCACCATGAATTCCTGAAAATCCACATTGTTACTGGCATGCGCGCCGCCATTGATGATGTTCATCATCGGTACCGGCATTTGATAGGACGTGCGCTGCTCGAAAAGCGCATAAAGCGGAAGCTTGGCTTCCGCGGCGGCGGCGTGCGCGGCGGCCATCGAGACCGCTAGTGTTGCGTTGGCGCCGAGTCGACCTTTATTCGCCGTGCCGTCGAGCTCGA
>JAYUEZ010000117.1:0-6541 GCA_043738965.1 Gammaproteobacteria bacterium | reverse complement strand
GATGATCTGAGAATCACGTTCGGTGCCTAAGGCAACCACGACCACGGCTTGGGTCTCACCGCGGGTGAATAACGCCGAACCATGCGTTCGCGGTAACAGTCCGACTTCGACGGAAATCGGCCGGATGTCCTGCTTGCCGCGGCCATCGATACGCGGCCTACCACCCAGCGCATTGCCGCGAACCGTATCGTATTCAAGGCCTTCAATCGCGTTTGAAACTTGTGGCGCTGTCCAATTCGACGCAGCCAACGCAGCTTGAACTTCTGCGCGCAACGTAGAGAGGCGATCACGGCGAACCATTTTGTCGGTAACCGAGTACGCCTCCGCAAAGGCAGCGCCAAAGCGCTCACGCAGGCTGGTGTTCAATTCGGTATTATCGACCGCGGGACGCCAATTCCATGATGCAGGTTTTACTTTAGCCACCAACTCTTGGATCGCCTTGATCGCGGTTTGTGACTGCTGGTGACCAAAGACCACGGCGCCGAGCATGACTTCTTCCGACAACTGTTTGGCTTCTGATTCGACCATCAACACTGAAGTCGACGTCCCGGCGACGACTAAATCGAGCGCTGAGTCATCCAAGCCCTTGAAGCTCGGATTAAGGAGATATTCGCCATCGCGATAACCAACTCGCGCGGCGCCGATCGGCTCTTGAAATGGCATCCCCGACAATGACAGCGCGGCGGAGGCGCCAATTAACGCGGGGATATCCGGATCAACATTTGGATCGAGCGACATCACCGTGCAGATAATTTGAACTTCGTTCTTAAAGCCTTCGGGAAATAGCGGTCTAATCGGACGGTCGATCAGGCGTGACGTTAGTGTTTCTTTTTCCGTTGGCCGGCCTTCGCGTTTGAAGAACCCGCCGGGGATCTTGCCGGCGGCGTAAGTCCGCTCCTGGTAGTCGACCGTGAGCGGGAAAAAATCGCGCTCAGCGGAGGCGCTCTTGGCACCCACCACCGTGCACAGCACGACCGTTTCACCCATGCTTACGAGCACTGCCGCAGTCGCCTGTTTTGCAATGCGGCCGGTTTCGAGGCGAACTTGGTGTTCACCGTATTGGAACGAGACGGTAGTCGGAGTCATGGGTTATTTAACCAAAGCTGAAGCAAATGGGAGGATCGCGGCGTCACCTGCTGAAACGTGACGCCGCGGGAAGGCGCTTACTTGCGGAGTCCGAGGCGTCCAATCAGGTCTCGGTAACGCTCGGTATGATGGGTCTTTAGGTAATCGAGTAATTTGCGACGACGATTCACCATCCGTAGCAGGCCCTGACGCGAATGGTTGTCGTGGGCATGCGCTTTGAAATGTTCGGACAAGTCTTCAATCCGCGCAGACAGCAGTGCGACCTGTACTTCAGGCGACCCGGTGTCGGTGTTACCACGTCGATAGCCATCGACAATCTGCTGTTTTTGTTCGCTCTTCAACGCCATTAACGCACTCCTAAGCTGTCACAGTCTCGCGCTCGTTTGCGGCGCGCATTCTAACCGCGCGGGCTACTTCTCACAACCGTTTTTCATGAAAAATCATCAACTTTAGATCCGATTGCGCCTCATTGATCGCTCATCAATCGCTTCGGCGCGAGCGTCCCGTCGGGACCCAAAACACCCATTCCGATGAATTGCTTGGCAGGTCCATAGATTCGAACCACGTGGGGTTCGTGCGCGTGTGCCGCACAGTGAATCGGCTGGCCGTGCGCTACACGTTGTGCTTGAGCGGCATCAATCGTAACTTCCGAATATCCGCTAAGCGCTTGGTCTGGCGCTAAAAGTAAGCCGTCGTAGTCGCCCAGTTCATAGTTCGTCGTGGTGAACAAGCTGAGCGGATGTGCCGCGGTCACGTTGAATGGTCCAGTGGCCACGCGATGCAATCCCGCCAAATGGGCGCCGCAACCGAGGACCTCGCCAAGCGCGACGGCCAGCGTTCGAATATAGGTCCCTTTGGAACAACTAACGTCGATTGCCGCGAGGCCGGCCGAGTAGTGCAACAACGCCAAACGATGGATCTGAACCGTGCGCGCCGCGCGTTCGATTTCGATCCCTTGTCGCGCCAACTTATACAGCGGTTGTCCGTGATGCTTCAACGCCGAATACATCGGCGGGGTCTGCAGAATCTCGCCGTGAAAGCCACTGAGCGCCGCCAACACCTCCTCAACAGTAGAGGGAACCGCGGACGCCGTCGCGATCACCTCGCCCTCACGATCGCCGGTGGTCGTCGTTTGCCCAAAACGAATTTCCGCGTGGTAACGCTTATCGGCATCCAATAAAAACGAACAAACCTTGGTCGCCGTGCCAAAACAGATCGGCAATAAGCCGCTGGCGGCAACATCCAAAGTGCCGGTGTGGCCTGCTTTCGCCGCTTGAAACGCCCGCCGAACTTGTTGTAGGGCTTGGTTAGAACTTAGGCCGATGGGCTTATCAAGCAGCAAGATCCCGTTGACTGCACGCCATCGCGGGCGGCGCCCGGTCTCGATCAAGAGTCGGCGCGCGTCGGACGCGAGGCTAATAGTTCGGAAATCCGCGCACCACGGGCGACGGTCTCGTCAAATTCCAAGACCAAGGTCGGGACCTTCTTTAACCGCAAGTCACGCGCAATCAAACTCCGCATTTGCGGCAACGCCGCGCGCAAGGGTTCGAGCGCCGCACTTTTAGCCTGCTCGCCGTACACGCTGACAAACAGCGTCGCCACACTCAAGTCGCTCGCCACGGTTACGTCGGTAATCGTCGTCATACCAACCCCGGCGGCACGCGCCAGGCGCGTGAATTCAGGGGCCAGGATCCGGTGGATGGCCTGGGCAATCCGGACGTGTCGAGGAAACTCGCGGGGCATCAGAGCGTCGACAACTATCCGTTATGCGGTCCGTGCAACTATCGTCCGTTCATACACTTCGATGTTATCGCCAGGACGGACATCGTTGTAGTTCTTCACCCCAATGCCACACTCGGTGCCGGCCTTCACGTCGGCGACATCATCCTTGAAGCGCCGAAGGGACTCGAGTTCGCCTTCGTAGATCACCACGTTATCACGCAACACGCGAATGGGATTGCTGCGACGGATCGTCCCCGTGGTAACAATACAGCCGGCGATGGCACCCAGTTTCGATGAGCGAAAGACATCGCGTACTTCGGCGACGCCGATGATCGATTCGCGGATTTCCGGCGCCAGCATGCCGGTGACCGCGGCTCTTACGTCATCGATTACGTCATAGATGACGCTGTAGTAACGCAGATCGATGCCCTCATCATCCACGACACGGCGCGCCGAGGTATCCGCGCGGACATTAAAGCCGACGATAAAGGCACGGGAAGCCAGCGCCAGATTGACGTCGGATTCACTGATGCCACCGACTCCGCTAGAAATAACATCCACGCGGACTTCGTCATTGCTGAGGCGGGTTAATGCATCAGAGATCGCCTCGGCTGAACCTTGCACGTCGGCCTTGATCAAAATCTTGAGCGATGAACTACCGCCATCCTTCATCTGCGAGAACACATTGTCGAGTTTCGATGCTTGCTGCCGCGCGAGTTTGTTCTCGCGGTCCTTGTCTTGACGGAAGATCGCAATTTCGCGCGCCTTACGCTCATCGTCGACCACCATGGCGTCATCGCCCGCATTCGGCGTGCCCGACAAGCCCAAGACCTCCACCGGATCTGACGGACCGGCGGTCTCGACGGTTTGGCCATGCGCGTCGACCATGGCGCGCACGCGCCCGAATTCCGTGCCGGTCAACAACACATCGCCGCGTCGCAATTGACCACGCTGCACTAACACAGTCGCCACCGGACCACGCCCACGATCGAGCCGCGATTCGATCACGACGCCTTTTGCACTGCCGTGATCGACCGCCTTGAGTTCCAATACTTCAGCTTGCAGCGAAATGGCTTCGAGCAAGCGGTCGACGCCATCACCAGTCCGCGCCGACACGGGTACGAATTGCGTATCGCCGCCCCAGTCTTCCGCGATCACGCCGCGAACTGATAATTCTTGCTTGATGCGTTCGGGATCCGCGCCATTTTTGTCCATTTTATTAACGGCGACGATCATCGGGACACCGGCTGCTTTCGCGTGTTTCACCGCTTCTTCGGTTTGCGGCATGACACCGTCGTCGGCTGCGACCACGAGAATGACAATATCGGTGACCTTGGCGCCGCGCGCACGCATCGCGGTGAACGCTTCATGGCCAGGCGTGTCAAGAAAGGTGATGGGGCCACCCGCGGTGTCGACGCGATAGGCGCCGATATGTTGCGTGATACCACCCGCTTCGCCGGCCGCGACGCGCGATTTTCGAATAAAATCGAGAAGCGAAGTCTTGCCGTGATCGACGTGGCCCATGATGGTGACGATTGGCGCGCGGGTTTCCCCCTCGATCTCGACACTAGCACGCTCCATCAACTTCTCTTCGACCGCGTTCTCGCGGTGCAACTTGGCGCGATGCCCCATCTCTTCGACGACCACGGCGGCGGTCTCTTGATCAATCATCTGATTGATCGTGACCATGCTGCCGAGGTTCATCATGGCTTTGATAACCTCGGCGGCTTTTACCGACATCCGTTGCGCGAGCTCCGCGACCGTCACGCTTTCGGGAATCAATACGTCGCGAACGACTGGCTGCGTCGGCCTTTCGAAACCATGTTTAGCACCGGATGGCGGAACCACGCGTCGCGGCGGCGGCGCCTTCTTTTTGCGTTTGCCCGATTTGTCGCTCGCGACATGCAGCTCCTTGCGCACGCCACCTTGTCTCGGATCACGCTCATCGCCGCGGCCATCATTCCGCGCTTGGATAAATTCTGGGCGACCGCGCGGCGGACTCGGCGGCGTCGGAACAATCGGAATTTCTGGGATTACCCGCGCGATTTCCGGGACCGGCGCACTCGTCGCGATTTCGGTGACATCGATGCTTACCTCGTCGGCACCCGTAGTGATCGACGGTTCATCCACCGGCGGCGCGTCGAGTGCCATAACCGGCACCTCGGTGGCCGCTATCACCGCGACCGTAGACTCGAGTGCTGGTCCTAACTTCGCTTGCGCTTCTTGCCGCTGAAGTTCGATTTCCGCATGCTCTTTTTCGAGGCGGGCGGCTTCTTCTTCGGCGACCACACTGCGTTTGACGTAGGTTTTTTTACGCCGAATTTCAACTGCGACGGTTTTGGTAACCGTCGGTTTGGCGGTGGCGCGTAACCGACCTTTGGGCTTGTCGCCGAGAATTTTTATCTCGCCGTGGGTCTTGCGGCTTAAGGTGATTTTGCTGGGCTCTAACGCTGGATCGTCTTTGCCATGCAAGCGCCGCAAGTAACCGAGCAGTTGGCTCTTCTCGGTCTCGGTAATCGTATCGGATGGTTTTTTCTCGGAAAGTCCTGCTTCGCCTAACTGCGCGAGTAAGCGATCGACTGAAATGCCGACGACATTCGCAAAATCCCCGACCGTAATTTCAGCCATCGGTCCCTCCCGTCGTGACTTCCGTAGCGAACCACGGAGCGCGTGCGGCCATGATGAGTTCAGCAGCACGTTCTGGATTCATGCCCTCCAACTCCATGAGTTCGTCGACGGATTGCTCGGCTAGATCCTCCATCGACACGATTCCTCGCCCGGCCATTTGGTGGGCCAATTCCTTATCCATTCCTTCCATGCCCAACAAATCCTCAGCCGGTTGGGTATCTCCCAGCTTCTCCTCGGACGCAATGGCACGCGTCAGCAAGAGATCTTTCGCGCGTTGCCGCAGCTCGCTGATTAGCGTCTCATCAAATTCTTCGATGTTTGCCATTTCATGTTCGGGGACATAGGCGATTTCTTCGATGGTCGTAAACCCTTCTTGGACCAGGATTACCGCAATCTCCTCGTCGACATCGAGAAGATCCATAAATGTCTTCTGCGCCTTTTGGGTCTCGGCGGCGCTTTTCGATTCGGCGTCGGCTTCGTTCATGACGTTGAGTTCCCAGCCAGTCAGCTGACTGGCTAGACGCACGTTTTGACCGTTGCGCCCGATGGCCTGCGAGAGCTGATCTTCAACCACCGCGACATCCATGCTCTGCGAATCTTCATCGACCAGAATCGACACCACCTCGGCTGGCGACATGGCATTGATCACGAACTGCGCTGAGTTCTCGTCCCATAGAATGATGTCGACGCGCTCCCCGGCAAGTTCATTGGACACCGCCTGCACGCGTGAGCCGCGCATGCCAACGCACGCGCCGACGGGATCGATTCGCGGATCCGCGCTGCGCACCGCGATTTTGGCGCGCAGCCCCGGATCTCGTGCGGCGCCATGGATCTCGATCACGCCTTCGCCGATCTCCGGCACTTCGAGCTTAAATAGCTCAATCAGCAATTCACGCGCGGTGCGACTCACAAACAACTGCGGCCCGCGCTTCTCTGGCCGCACTTCGAACAGGTAGCCGCGAATACGATCGCCTGGTCGCACCACTTCACGCGGAATCATGTGTTCTTTGACAATAATTGCCTCGGCGTTCCCACCGAGGTCCAGATAAACGTTGCCGCGCTCGACGCGCTTGACGACCCCCATGACTAAATCACCGATGCGGCC
>JAYUEZ010000116.1:0-2483 GCA_043738965.1 Gammaproteobacteria bacterium | reverse complement strand
TCATTGCTCCATCTTGATGTCGGTTGATCTGTCGGTTCGGTACCGTGCGCAAGATAGCGGCCGAGGCTGGAAATCTTTTAGGAGCGCCCGTCCTAAATGGACGGGCATAAATAGCGACCAAGTAGCGGAGATGCGACGGGAGCGGGATAACACCGCGGTCGTCCCGGCGAAAGCCGTGACCCCGTCAAATTAAACTTGTTCTGGCAAATTAAGCTTGTTCTGGATTCCGGCTTCCCAGGCCGTGTAAAAACGTCACGAGCGAAGGCAGTGCAAGGCGCGAGAAGACGAAACACCGGAGTTTACACGGAGTAAATGAGGATTTTTCGTCTTCTCGCAACGCTGCAATGCCGAGCGTAGTAGTTTTTACACGGCCTGGGAAGCCGGAATGACCATACGGTTGAACCTGGCGCTCGTGAGGTGGTCGGAATTTCCGCTTCGCCATTTAGCGGACGGGAGCTTATTTGGTCGAAGGATCAGCCGCCGGTGCTGGCAGTGGTTTTGCGTGGCGCTGCAAATAGGCGTAGGGGCGCGAAATATCGAAGTAAAGGCGATAAATAGAGTTCGTACTGTGCTCGGTGACTTCGTACACATTGCATGGGATGTTGTTCTTGCACTCCACGCCGAATTGACTCTGCAATCCGAAATGATGTTGGGCCAAGTAGAACAGCTCTTCGTCGATGGAGAGGACGACGCACGGCGCATCGGCGGATTGGCCTTGGCCCGGAGCGCAAATTGAATCCGCCACGCCCTGCACGATGCGCCGATGAAGATTGGTTTCCGCTTTATGTCCCAATCCTTCGTGCGCGCGCGCCGCACCCATCTGGGCGAAGGGATTTAAATACTCGTCCGCCAGCCAGGCGTCGGCAATTTTTAAAGCTTCGGTAAATTTCTGCGCGTCCAGTGCGGCTTGTAATCGTTTGCGGAAATCTAGCGTGGCGGCCGAATTCGGGTGGTAGCCCTCGGTTTCAGCGAAGGCCAGGCGGGCCGCTTTAAAATCGACTACTTCGCCTTTGTTCAATCGCGTCTTGAGCGCAGTGTAGGCGAATTCCTCCGCCACCGCGCGCTGCGGTGACCCGAAGCCGATGCCGAACACGACAACAAGGACAATTGGCAGGGTTTTCATCGTGCGATCCCATCTGCTTAGTGCCGGTTAACGGCACCGACGACCTGAAGGTTTAAAGAGTCCGAGTTAACGCGCCAGCGTGCTCGAGCTCGGTCGCGAGGCGCGCGATTGTGGCCCACGCCGTCGTGATATGCGCACTGGTGGTACGCGGCTGCCCAACGCAGAATCGCAACACATACTGCGTGCCCAACAGGGTATGCGACAGATACAGCGCACCACTTGAATTCAGCGCTTCAAGTAATGCTTGGTTCCGTTGATTGTCACCACGATAGCGGAAACACACCAAGTTAAGCGAGACGGGCGCCGCAATTTCAAACCGCGGATCCGCTGCGACCAGCGCGGCGAACACTTGCGTTAGCGCGACATGCTCGCGAATATGCGCTTGTAACCCGGCCACGCCATAACGCCGGATGACGAACCACAGCTTCAAGGCGCGAAAGCGTCGGCCCAACGGAATCTGCCAATCGCGATAATCGATGACACTGCCGGAGTCGGTCGCGGCATTGCGCAGATATTCCGGCGTGATACTCAAGGCATCGATCAAACTATGGCGGTCAGCGACAAAGAGACAACTACAGTCGAAATTGGTCAACAACCATTTATGCGGATTGAAGCAGTAACTGTCCGCGGCTTCGAGGCCAGTGAGCAGCGCCTGATATTCCGGGCACACCGCGGCGCTGCCGGCCAACGCTGCGTCGACGTGCAACCACAGTCCTTCACGACGACAGATGTCGCCTATCGCAGGCAGGGGGTCAAATGCGAGCGTCGACGTGGTGCCAAGGGTCGCGCAGACAAAGGCAGGGGTTAGCCCGGCCGCGCGGTCGAGATCAATTTGCCGCGCGAGTGCCGACGCATCCATCGCGAGCGCGTGATCAACCGCGATTTTGCGCAAATTGCGTCGTCCCAGACCTGCGATCATCACGGCTTTGTCGAGTGAGGAATGCGCGTGACTTGAGCCATACGCCACCAATTGTTGAGTACATCCAGATTCATTGGCCTGGCCACCGCTCGCACGTTCACGCGCGGCCAACAACGCACACAGCAAAGCACTCGACGCCGAGTCTTGCAGCACGCCGCCGCCAGTTCCAGTCGATTTAAAACGTGTCGGCAATCCACATAATTCTGCCAGCCAGTCGAGCATGTGGGTTTCAAGCTCGGTGCACGCTGGACTCGTCACCCACAGCATGCCTTGCACCCCGAGCACGGCGCTCACCAGCTCACCCATGATCGAGGGCACCGAATGGTTGGCGGGAAAATAGGCGTAGAAGTTAGGCGACTGCCAGTGCGTGAGGGCAGGTACGATGATCTGATCCAGATCCGCGATCAACTGTTCGAGTGATTCGCTGTGCAGCGGCGCGGC
>JAYUEZ010000115.1:0-2484 GCA_043738965.1 Gammaproteobacteria bacterium | reverse complement strand
CACGACTGACCGCGCGGATTGAGGCGCCTAAGTTGCTCACTAGTCACCCTTATGCGCCACCGATCCGTGCCCTGCGGAAACGGCGACATCGACCGCATTGGGAGCGCCTCGCGACCTCCGCCGTCGCTACGTTCGCGATGGTGGCCCTAACCGCCGTGTGGTCGAAGACCGAACGCAATGTCCAAGTCAATCCACCGGACGGCTATCGCACGCTGGCCGCACGTGAGGCATTAAATCCAGCTGAGCAAAATTCGCTGCAAGTAATTTTTCGAGCGGACATCCGTCTCGCGGAAGTTCGCGCGTTACTCGATTCTTTAGCGTTCGAAGTGGTGCGCGGTCCGAACACGCATGGGGCGTTTGATATCCGCCCGCGCGCAGGGGGACGGTCACCGCAAGTGGCGCTCGCGTGGTTGCGCGCGCGACCCGAAGTGGTGTTCGTCGAACCTAATCGAGGGATTGACGGCGTGCCCCCATGAAGCTTGCGGTGACCGCGTGCACCTTCCTGCTTTGCCTCGGGGCGGCAGTGGCGGTCACTGGCGCGCCGCGCGCAACAGCGAACAAACAAATCGTGGTGACGTTCGCCGACCGCAGCCTTACCCGCGTGGAGTTTGGCCGACCGGGAACTGATTACGTGCAGCCCGCGCCCTACGCCGCAAGTAGTTGGAGCAAGCGAATCGCTCACGCACTAGCGCGAGACTACGATCTCAGTGCGACCACCGAATGGCCGCTGATGACTCTCGGCGTGTACTGCGTGGTCTACGAAATCCACGGTGAGCGCGCGGTCGACGAGGTGATCGACGTGTTGACCAAGGATCAGCGGGTTGGCACGGTCCAGGCCATGCACCAATTCCAGGCACTGAGCGGCGATCCGTACTATCCACTGCAGTCGAATTTGTCGGCGACCAGTGTTGAGGAAGCACATCGGTGGGCCACTGGACGTAATGTGACGATCGCGATTATCGATACGGGCATCGATGAGCAGCACCCCGATCTGCGCGGGCAGGTGATTGCGGCGCAAAACTTAGTGGACCCCGACGCCGCGCTTACCCAGGACGATATCCACGGCACGGCGGTGGCGGGGGTGATCGCGGCTATCGCCGATAACGGACAAGGGATTGTGGGCGTCGCACCCGCGGCAAAGTTGTTGGCCTTTCAAGCCTGTTGGCCGCGTGCGAGCGGGGCAACCACGGCGATCTGTAACAGCTTGACCTTAGCCCGCGCATTGGATGCCGTGTTGCGTACGCACCCGCAAATTCTGAATCTGAGTCTGGCCGGGCCACATGATCCGCTGTTGTCGTCGCTGGTTGCACTCGCGATTGCGCAAGGAACGATTGTGGTGGCGGCGGAGCCAGAAGGCGCGATTGTCCGCGGCTTTCCCGCGGATGTAGAGCAGGTGCTGCGCGTTCGCGCCAGTGGGGCAGACAACACGTCGGGTGGAATATTAAGTGCGCCTGGCAACGAAATACTGACCACGTTTCCTCACGCTACCTATCATTTTGTCAGCGGCAGTTCGTTCGCGGCTGCGCATGTGTCGGGCGTGGTCGCGCTGTTGAAAGAACTACGCCCTGAACTTACGAGCGCGGAAGTCGAACAGGTGTTAAAGGTCAGCAGCCAATCGACTTTGCCGAGCGGTCGCGCGGGATTCGCGGCCGCGTCGGTGAGCGCATGTGCGGCTGTCGCCACAATTAAAGTAGCGGCTGACTGTGTACACCACGAGGCCGCTCGTCCGCTCTCTCCACCCGGGAGCGGGTTAAAGATTGCTTCGCTGCGCTCGCCATAGCGGCATTTCGTGTTGACCGAAATTTTTTGAAATCGCGTCTATTGAACATCTAGTGCCTCGCCCAAGACCTCGCCGATCTCTGAATTCAGGACTAAATCCGCCTGCGGATCATGCGGTGTCGGTTCACGGTTGATGATCACTAATCGCGCACCATTGCGCTTGGCGCGTAACGGAAACGCCGCCGCCGGATAGACCACTAGCGACGAACCCAACACCAGAAATAGATCACACGCGATAGTCGCCGCTTCTGCCCGATCCATCGCGGATTCCGGCATTGCTTGACCGAAGGAAATGGTCGCCGATTTCACCACGCCGCCACAGGCATGACACATCGGGATTGTGCCGTCCTGTTCAAAAGCCGCCTGCAGCGGGGGTAATTCGTAGCGATATCCGCACTCGAGACAGGTCGCGTAGGTTCCGTTGCCGTGCAATTCGATCACGGCGTCGCTTGAGATCCCGCTCAGTTGATGCAACCCATCGATATTTTGCGTGATGACCCAGCGACACTGTCCGCGTTTGACCAAAGCCGCGACCGCACGATGGCCGCGGTTCGGGCGCGCGGCGCGCATGTCCTCATCAATGATGAATTTGCGCCGCCACGCTTCGCGCCGGAGATCGAGCGACGAGATGAATTCTTGAAACTGGATCGGCTGAAATCGCGACCACAGGCCGTGCGGGCTGCGGAAATCTGGAATCCCCGATTC
>JAYUEZ010000114.1:0-2485 GCA_043738965.1 Gammaproteobacteria bacterium | reverse complement strand
AGCTCTATCAAGACAGCGTCCCACTGTTTACGCGATATCAGATTGAGAGCCAAATCGAAACTGCCTTTAGCCGCGAAGTGCGGCTGCCGAGCGGCGGCGGCCTCGTCATTGAACCAACCGAAGCCTTGATCACCATCGACATCAATTCCGCGCGCGCCACGCATGGGGGGGATATCGAGGAGACAGCGCTAACGACCAACCTGGAAGCGGCTGAAGAAATCGCGACCCAGCTGCGCTTGCGTGACCTCGGCGGACTTATCGTGGTGGATTTCATCGACATGATGGCGGCCAAGAATCAGCGCGCGGTCGAGAATAAAATTCGCGAATGCGTGAAGATGGATCGCGCGCGCGTGCAAATCGGTCGGATCTCCCGTTTTGGTTTGCTGGAAATGTCGCGGCAACGCCTACGCCCATCCTTGGCGGAGTTCAGTCACGAGCTCTGTCCGCGGTGTGATGGCGTCGGCACGATTCGTAGCTTGCGTCCCACCGCGTTGTCGGTTCTACGGGTGATTGAAGAAGAGGCCATGAAGGACTCGACCGCCAAAGTCGCGGCGCAGGTGCCAGCCGATGTGGCCGCGTTGCTCTTCAATGAAAAACGTCGCGACGTCACGCGTATTGAAGAACGTCACGAAGTCGAAATCCTGATTATTCCGAATCCAAATTTGGAAACCCCGCATTTCTCGGTGCAACGGATCCGCGAACAAGATCTGGGGAAACGAGATATCGGCGAAAGCCATGAAATGATGTCGGAGGTCGAACAACCGCCGATCTACGATTTCAATAAGCGTGATGCGCCGCGCCAGCAACAAGCGGCCGTGCGCGATATCCAACGTAGTGCGCCGGTGGCGGCACCGCCAGCGGCTAGCTCGAAGGGTGTCATCAAGCGATTTTTCTCCGCCATTTTTGGTGGCGATGAAGCGGCAGCGCCCGCGCGCGCCGATGAACCGCAACCAAGCCGAGCCAGCGCACTGGCGGCGTCGGACAATGAGCCGAGAGCCGAGAGCGGCAGTCGTGCAAGTCAGGGTAACCGCGATGAGCGTGGCCGCTCGGATCCGCGCCGTGGTGGTCAACAACAAGGTCGGCCGCAACGCAGTCGCCGCGGGGGCGAAGGACGTGGGCCCCGTCCAGAGGAGCGCGCGGCTGGCGAGGCGGGCACCACCACTGCCACGACCCCGGACAGTAGTACCGAACGCCCGCGACGCCAGCCGCAGGAGCGCGGTGATGGGCGACGTCGGGGGCAGGGTCGCCACAATGAGCAGCGGGCAGCGGCGCTCGCTGCATCGACCAGCAGTGACTCAATCGACAGTGATTTTAACGACGATGCGCCACCGCGCGCCGCGCCACCCACCCGCGAGTCAATGGCATCGGATCCCACCGCGCGAATGCCATCGATCGAGATCAACGCTAGCGAGCGCAGCGCTAACCAGTCCTTTGGACCGCATCCCGGTCCCGTGGGCGAACGCGAAGTGCCGGCAGCGCGTCACGTCATTGCGGACGCCCCGAGCGCGCAGACGGTAATAAGTACTAGCGTGCCGGAATTTCGTCCGCCCACTCCCCGTCTGAGTGAAGACGCGAGTGCGCATTCGGAATCCACGGACGCGTAGATTTAATGCGCGTCTTGGCGCAGACCAACTTCCCGCGTGGCGTGAAATTCAAGTTCTGGCCAGCGTTCGATCGTGAGCTGCAGATTAATGCGGGTGGGCGCCAGGTACGTCGGATTGCCGCCTCCGTCGAGCGCAAAATTATCGCCCACCTGACGCGAAAATTTTTCGAGCTCCTTGGGGCTTGCGCTAGAGACCCAGCGGGCGACTTGGGTCGCTATCGGTTCAAACAAGCATTCAACGCCATACTCGTGTTTTAACCGGTAGGCGACCACGTCAAACTGCAGGGTACCGATTGCGCCCAACACCAATTCGTTACGATTGACCAGCCGAAATACCTGCGCGGCGCCCTCCTCGCCGAGCTCAGTGAGTCCTTTCAGCAACGCCTTCGCGCGCAAGGGATCCGCGGATCGCACGCGCTTGAAGAGTTCTGGCGCGAAGCTCGGGATCCCTTGAAAGGTCAGGTGTTCGCCCGCGGTGAACGTATCGCCAATCTGAATGGTGCCGTGGTTGTGAAGTCCAATGATGTCGCCCGCGTAGGCATCAGTAACCTGTTCACGACCACGCGCGAAAAAAGTCAGCGCATTGGCGACTTGGATCTCTCGACCGAGACGCACATGCCGCAATCGCATGCCTGGTGTGAAGCGCCCCGAACAGATTCGCATGAAAGCGATCCGGTCGCGATGTTGGGGATCCATGTTCGCTTGAATCTTGAACACAAATCCACTGAAGGTTTCTTCTTCCGCGTTGACATTGCGCTCGTGTGCTACCCGAAACTGCGGAGCTGGAGCGATCTCGACGAAATAGTCGAGCATTTCACGGATCCCGAAATTCTGCAGCGCTGAACCAAAAAACACGGGCGTCAGGGTGCCCGCGCGATAGGC
>JAYUEZ010000113.1:0-2486 GCA_043738965.1 Gammaproteobacteria bacterium | reverse complement strand
AATGAGCCTTCCCCATAACGATATAGTTGGGTCGCTTGCCCTCGAACCACGCTACGGCGTTGCTCGTCGTCGCCATAGCGCTGCTATGACTCCTCCTCCCGCCTGGTCTCGTGGTCCGATCGCTGCGCGAATTATCGAAGTTCATTACGAGACGGCACACTAGTAGCCTGTCGGACCGAAAGAATCGTCGCAACGGGCGTCTGAGAGTGAGGACAGGGGCGCGGTCATTTGTGACGAAGTGTAGAACGATTCAACGAACGGGTGGAATGGCCTTCGTACGCAAATTAAGAATATCCAGTCGACCTCATCGCCGCTATCCCCGACAATAGGACCAAGCCCCATTCGCTCGCCGCTTGAGTATAACGAGAAGCGCCCTCGAAAATCTTAAAGCTGAGGGTAGGCGCCAAGGCGGGCGCGCTGTCCGTGTCGCTTCGGGCACGAGTATTGTTCAACTAATTATTCAACGCATGGCCACCTTCGTTCGCTTGTTCGCGCTCGTTATCATGGGACCAGCCGGCCTGGGCGCGGCGCCATTGCGCGCCGCCAGCGCGGACTCGGAACTGCCGCACGCGGTGGATACCCACGTCGCGAGCCGGCTTGATCCCACCGATTTTCGCTCACGTTTCGAAATCCGCAATCGCTATCAAGAACCGCAGACCGGTGGCTTTCGCAATCTCTTTACGGGTCGTCTCGACTACGCGTTCAGCAAGAGATTCGCCATGCGTTTCGAGCTGCCGTATACCTATGCCAACCCTCGAACGACGGGTGTCGCCAGCGAGGACGGCAGCGGCGATTTAATCGTGCGCGCGAACTTTCGCGCCTTGCGCACGCCCAAATTCGCGATGGTAGTGGGAAGCGAATTTGTCTTCGATACCGCGCAAGGCCACCAATTGGGCGCCGGGAAATACACCGTGGCCCCGATTGCGTTCTTATCCGTGGACGTGCCGGCCTTGCGCTCGACTTTTTTTCCAACCCTGCAGTATTTTCGTTCGGTCGGCGGCGATCCCGCGCGGACCGCGGTCAATTACACCACGGCCAAACTATTCACCATCACGCGCTGGCCCGCCAGTATCTATACGGGCACGGAGGTCGTGGTGTATTTCGATCACAAACGTAACAACAAAGTGGGCGCGACGCTCGAAGTGGAAACCGGGCGATTTCTCAATCAACACCTCGCGATTTGGATGCGGCCTGGAATTAGTACGCATGGCGACACCATTCCGCAAGTTTATAACTGGAATTTAGAGGTTGGATTTCGCTACCTCTTCGATTGACGAGGGTTCTCGGACATCTTCGGCATGGATGCTAAGCTTGTCGATATTCCACGCTCTCTTTAAATTCGGGACGACCTTCATGACCGCAGCCGTCGAAACTAAAACACCACTCCCGCCGCCGCCCGGCCCGAGCTTCTGGGCTGGCGTAACGGCCTATAAACGCGATCCTGCCGCCTACATGCATGGGCTCTTTCTGAAGCATGGCGACGTCCTGCGCTGGCGTGGCTTCATGACCATTCACATGCTCAACAATCCTGATCACGTGCGGCAGATCCTGACGCAGGCCTATCCGGAATTCACTAAAAACGCTTACGACTACCATGTGCTTGCGCAGACCCTGGGCAAGGGGCTGGTCACCAACGATGGCCCGGATTGGGTTAAGCAACGCCGGCTCATGCAGCCGATGTTTCATAACAAAGTCGTCAATACCTTCGATCAAGTGATCAACGCGTTTACCGCGGTCCTTGCCGAACGTTGGAATCAACTTCCATCGGACCAGCCGGTCGCGCTCGATCGCGAGATGAGTCGCGTCACTTTTCAAATCGTGGCCGGCACCTTGTTCGGTTCGGCCATCGACGAACATGCCGACGAAATGGTCGACATCCTCGACGCGATCAATATCAACACCAAAACCCTACGCGCGTTCTTTACGCTGTATCCCTGGATCCCGACCGCGCACAACCGACGCTTCAATACGGTGATGCGCCGCCTCGATTACATCGTCTACAAGATTATCAACGCGCGACGGGTCGCGGGAGTGGCGAATAAGGATCTCCTCGACCGGCTGCTTTCCGCGCGCGACGAACAAACTTCGCTCGGCATGGAAGAACGCCAGGTGCGCGATGAAGTCATTACCCTCATGCTTGCCGGTCACGAAACTTCATCGACCGCCTTGCAATGGACCTTCTATCTCCTCGCGCGGCATCCCGAAGTCGAAGCCGAATTGTTGGCTGAGTTGAATTCGGTGTTGAACGGCAAGCCGGCGACGGCGGCGGATTTGAGCCGCCTCCCTTATCTAAAACAAGTCGTCCAAGAATCGATGCGCGTCTATCCGCCGGTGTGGGGCATCGCACGCCGTGCGACCAACGAGCAGGAATTTGGTGGTTATCGCCTGCCGGCGGGCGCCTACATTTCAATCCTGCCCTACTCGCTACACCGTCACCCCGAACACTGGCCCGAACCCGAACGGTTTGATCCCACGCGCTTCAGCCC
>JAYUEZ010000112.1:0-2487 GCA_043738965.1 Gammaproteobacteria bacterium | reverse complement strand
GCGCGCGCGGTGTCGATCGCGGCAGTGTTAACGTCGCTGCCGAAGATCTGAATTTGCGTGCGGCCGGCGCGTTCACCCAAATATTCCAGCAGGCAGATCGCGATGGAATAGACTTCCTCGCCGCTCGCACAGCCGGGAACCCATATCCGCAGCGGTGTCCTGCTCGAGCGGGCCTCCATCAAGCGCGGGAAGACGCTCTTGGCTAGGGCCTCGAAGGTTTCCGGATCGCGGAAGAAATCCGTGACTCGGATCAGTAAGTCCTGACAGAGCGCCTGATCTTCACCCGGCGTCGCTTCGAGGAATGTTACATATTCGCTTACGGTGGCCGTCTGGCACAGGGCCATGCGGCGCGCAAGACGGCGCTTCAGGGTGCCGCGCTTGTAGTGGGTGAAATCGACATCACAGTTGTGCTTTAACACGCCAAGGATGCGCTTGAAACTCGTTTCGTCGCTGGGTTCTGGTTCGATGATCCGCGGCGGTATGGGTGAAGTGAGATACGGATGGTGAGCGAGGCGGGTGAGTTCCCGGGCGATATCTTGCGGCGGCAGCACGAAATCGACGCAACCTAGGCTGATGGCGGCGCGGGGCATGCCGGTGAAGTGCGCCGACTTGTCGTCTTGGGCAAAGGTGATGCCGCCTTCGCCTTTGATCTTCCGCATCGCCAGCGCCCCGTCCGACCCACTGCCCGACAGGATCACGCCGATGGCGTTGGCGCCCTGATCAATGGCGAGGGATTCTAGCAAGTCGTCGATGGGCATCGCGGGTCCGTGGGTTTCACGTCGCGGTCGCAACGTAAGGCGGCCCCCAACGATCCGCATGCTGGTGTTGGGCGGGATGACATACACGTGATCCGGTTCGACCGCGATGCCTTCCGTTGCTTCCGTGACCTGCATCGCAGTTTTTTTGGCGAGGATGTCGACTAGCATGCTTGCACGATGGGGGTCCAGATGCTGCACCACCAAAAACGCCATGTTGCACTCAGTAGGGAGGCACGAAAACAATTCGGTGACCGCTTCCAATCCCCCCGCGGAGGCGCCGATCCCGACGACGGTAAAGCTTTGCGTTGGCTGGTTCGGATCGGCGTCATTGCCTAGGTTTTCTAGGCCGGGCACGTGCGGTTCGATCAGTTCGGGATTATTCATCATCTAAACCGAGATGGTCAGGATGAATCATTATCCGTGCCAATGAGAAGGCCACTGCGGTTTAGTGAAAAACGTAACGCCGTGAGCTACTAGGGGGGGCGACATGAAAAGGATTTTCAAACGCTCGTTAAGGTCAACGAGTAATTTAGCCCCGAGCCAGAGAATTGTCAATTGACTAGTTGCAACGGTGCTCAGGCGATACCGATCCTCCGATTGAGCAATAGGCCGCGCGGTATGCGGTTTGCCTATATGCAGCGTCTGACTGGGTACTCGCGACGACATTTGTCCCGGCTGGTTGCCTAGTATCGGAACACTCGGTCGCTCAAGCCGCGCAAGCGGACCAGCCGTAGCAGCTTAACCCGCCAGTATCGCCCCGAGGACGTGGCATTACTGGCCCAGACCGACAGCTTGGGGGGCGGGCTTTGCGCCACACGATACGCTCTCGTGTTCGGCGACCAAGGGTGGTTGATCCGAGCAGCAACGACGTTCTGCAATGCGCGTTAGGCCCGGCTATCGCATTTCGGTGTCTCACCTGTACAACCTGCGCGCCAGCGAACCTTATCGCAAGCAACGCCTGGTTTGACACTGCACGCCACCCGCGCCGGCGGCTATCGTTATTTATAGGAGAGGTTGATCGGCTGGATGTCTACGCAAGAAACATGGCCGTGCAGCGCGGAACAGCTCCAATCTCACCGCAGAAATGTTTTCTCCTTCACGTAAGTTTTGCGGGTAAATGTAAAACCTACCGGCGTTTTTCAAACCGACCACGTGTTTCTCGGTCTCTTGCAAGCCAACGTAAATTTTACCCCTGCGGTTTCACTTGAAATTACTTGGCACAAGACTTGCTGCAAGTCAAATATCGAACTCATCTTTGGAGACGAGATGGAAGGGCAACTTGAATGGAACAACGCTGCGCAATACACCATAGATATGCTTGCTGCTGACCTTCAAGGCATCGATGCCTCGTTCAAGCTCTTCGAGAAACTGAAATCGAAGAGCGATGATGACTCGAAACATGAAATAGTAAAGCGGGTTTGCGTTGAATTCACCGTGCATGCCCAGTTCAATGCAGAGCGTTTTTACCCAGTTGCGTGCAATACAATTGGCGCGGATGACTTAGTCGATCAAGCCGCAGTCGAGCACACGAATCTGATGCCGCTTAACGAAACTTCGTATAACACCAAAGTAACGGTTTTGGCTGAATACGTCAGCCATCCTATTAAAGGAGAACAGGAGTTCATTTGTTCGAGGATCAAGAAAACCAAAACGGATTTTCAAGCCCTCGCTTTTGAACTCAAGCAGTGCAAGCAGGATTTAATGGCCGGTGAATTTGTATAGAAAGCAA
>JAYUEZ010000111.1:0-2497 GCA_043738965.1 Gammaproteobacteria bacterium | reverse complement strand
AGGGCTATCTGGGGGGCGGCAATACGGGGCGCAATACGACCATCGTGCGCTCGAATTACCTAACCCCCGAAGGTGTGCGTTTTTACGACCGCAGCGTGCGATTGTTCGAGTCTTTGGCCGGCGAACTCGATATCAATTTGTTCTATTCCAATCGGGGACATTTCACGCTGGCGCACAACGAATCGACGTTGCGCACCCTGCGCTGGCGTGCGGAAGTCAATAAGCACCACGGCATTGATAGTCGCTTGGTCGGACCCGACGAAGTCAAACGCGCCTGCCCGCAAATCGATCTGAGCTGTGGCGGCCAGCACGCCATCGTTGGTGCGCTATATCACGCGCCGGGCGCGATCGTGCGCCATGACGCCGTGGCATGGGGTTACGCGCGACGCGCGTCGCAATGCGGCGTCGAGATCTTCCAGCACACCGCGGTGACCGGTATCGACGTCGCCGCCGGCCGAGTCACCGGTGTGAACACCACGCGCGGCAAAATCAAAACCGCCAAAGTGTTGTCTGCGGTCGCCGGTTCCACGCCGACCACGCTTAAAATGGTTGGCCTTAAAAGTCCAATCGACATCGTCCCCTTACAGGCCTGTGTTACCGAGCCCATGAAGCCCTGGCTCGAACCCATCATCGTATCCGGCAGCCTGCACGTTTATGTCAGCCAGTCGGCGCGCGGTGAACTCGTCATGGGCGCGGCGGTTGATCCCGCCGAGCTGCATGCGACCCGTTCGTCGCTCGAATTCGTGACCTCGCTCGCCGATCAAATGCTCGATCTGTTTCCGTTTCTCGCCGGTGTGAAGATCAACCGGCAATGGGCCGGCATGGCGGACATGACGCCGGACTACGCGCCAGTGATGGGCAAGACTGCTGTCGATGGCTTTTACCTCGACGCCGGCTGGGGCACCTGGGGCTTTAAAGCGACGCCAGTGTGTGGTGAGACCATGGCCTTCACCGTCGCACACGACACGCCGCATCGCTTAATCGAGGCCTTCGGCATGGAACGCTTCGAGCGCTTAACCATGTTGGGTGAAAAAGGCGCGGCGGCGGTTGGGCATTGAGATGAAGCAATTTGCCTGTCCCGTTATTGGCCGCCGTCCAGCCAGCGAGTTTATCTGCGCGGGCAGTTCGATCCAGGGGCTACTCCAAAACGACTCGGTCGCGGCGCGCGCCGCGATTTACTTTGGCGACGCGACCGCCCACGTGAAACGCGAATGGTGGTATCACCGGCCGTCGCATTTATGGTTTGTGATCGCGCGTGATACCGCCACCGACGAAGTCGAAACCATTGAACTGATGGCGGCGTGCGCCGCCGCGCCCGATGCCTAGACTGCCACGCCAACCACACGAATGGGTGACACGTGGCGCGCCCATTTACTTTGAATTCGAAGGCGAGCGCTTCAGTGCGTTGGCGGGCGACACGCTAACCAGCGCTTTACTGGCGAATGATCAGCGCCTGCTCGGCCGAAGTTTTAAATATCATCGACCGCGTGGTGTGTTATCGGCGGCGAACCACGACACCAACGTGCTGTTGCAAACCGCGACGCGTCTCAACCTGCGCGCGGATGTTGAGCCCGTGGTTGGCGGGGAAGCCTATCGCGCCGTCAATACGTGGGGTGGCCTACGTCGCGACTGGGGGCGCGCCCTCGAGTGTTTGGCGCCAATCCTGCCGGTGGGGTTTTACTACAAGGCGTTTTTCCGGCCGCGATGGTTGTTTCCGTTCTGGGAGCGCCTCATCCGTCGCGCGAGCGGACTCGGCGTGGTGACCGCCGATTTTCCGCGCACTCGTCGCGCCGCGCGCCGCGAATTTTGCGAATGTCTGGTGATCGGCGCCGGTCCCGCGGGACTTGCGTGTGCGCGTGTGCTGTCGGCCTCGGGCATCAGGGTTACGTTGGTCGACGAGAACGTCCGCCTCGGTGGCAGCCTGACCTACGCGCATTCCACCGAAACGGATCAACAATGGCTAGCACAAGCGACAGCGGCGCTTGGTAGTGCGTCCACGCTTAAGGTGCATACCGGCGCGTTTGCCGCAGGCGTCTACTCGGATCGAGAAGTTGCGCTGGTGAGTGCCGAAGGCCTCATTACGGTAAACGCCGGCGCCATCGTGGTTGCCACGGGCGCCATCGAGCAACCGGCGATTTTTCGCAATAATGATTTGCCGGGCGTGATGCTCGCGAGCGGCGCGCAGCGTTTGGTGCGGCGCTATGCGGTCGCGCCGTTTACACGCGGCGTCATCGTCGCCGGTAATCTCGACGGTTATGACGCCGCGCTTGAGTTGAAAGCCGCGGGACTTAATATCGAAGCGGTGCTCGATCTTGAGGATCCCGCCACGCGTGGCACGCACGCCAATGCGCTCGAGTCCGCTGGCGTGCGACTAGTCGGACCAATCAACCAGTTGGAAGCGCATGCCGAGCGCGCAATGCTCGGCCGCGTCAGTTGGACAGTCGACGGCGTCGCCGACAGTCTTGCGTGTGACGGCTTATTGATGAGCGTCGGCTGG
>JAYUEZ010000110.1:0-6582 GCA_043738965.1 Gammaproteobacteria bacterium | reverse complement strand
CTGATCGGACGCTACACGCAAGTCCTTATCGCCGCGTCGGATGGCACCTTGGCGGCGGATATCCGACCGCTGGTGCGCCTCAACGTGTCGGTCATCGTCGAACACAACGGCCGCCGCGAAAGCGCGAGCCACGGCGGTGGCGGTCGCTATGGCTATGAATACTTCCTCGACCATCAACACGCCGAACAGATTGCGGACGAAGCGCTACGCCAAGCGCTGGTCAGCCTTGAAGCCCGCGCGGCGCCAGCCGGTGAAATGACCGTGGTGCTGGGGTCTGGTTGGCCCGGCATTTTATTGCACGAAGCGATCGGCCACGGCTTGGAAGGCGATTTCAATCGCAAGGGTACTTCGGCGTTTGCCGGCCGCGTGGGCGAACGCGTCGCGGTGCCCGGCTGCACGGTGGTTGATGATGCCACACCGCCGAATCGACGCGGTTCGCTTGCGGTCGACGACGAAGGCACGCCGGGTCAGAACACGGTGTTGATCGAAGACGGCATTCTCCGTGGCTATCTACAAGACAAACAAAACGCCGGGCTCATGAAAACGCAATCCACGGGCAATGGTCGCCGGCAATCCTATGGCCACCGGCCGATGCCGCGCATGACTAACACCTACATGTTGGCGGGTAAACACGCGCCGGAAGAAATCATTCGTTCAGTCAAACGGGGACTCTATGCGGTTAGCTTCGGCGGTGGTCAGGTCGATATCACCAACGGCAAGTTCGTGTTCAGCGCGAGCGAGGCGTACTTGATCGAGGACGGCAAAATCACCGCCCCAGTCAAAGGCGCGACCCTGGTCGGCGATGGACCCGATGTGCTGACGCGCGTGTCGATGATCGGCAACGATTTAGCGCTCGATAACGGCATTGGCACCTGCGGCAAGAACGGTCAATCCGTGCCGGTGGGCGTCGGCCAACCGACGCTGCGGATTGATGGCTTAACGGTGGGCGGGACGCAGACCTAGTAAGGACGAAATGACGTGTCTCGTGCGGCGGCCGTAGCGCGGAAAAGCGCAGCGCCTTCCGCCAAAAATTACCCTACTCATTAAGCAATCCGCTTCCCCCCGATTATCGTCGTATTTACGTGATCCCCAGGAACACCTAAATCGAATTTTGGTGCTCCGATTTGAGCGTCGCATACGGCGGAAGGCGCTGCGCTTTTCCGCGCTATGGGTCCTAACTCCGTGGTCGAACATCGGGGGATCGGTCATCGTTTTTAAGCAGCGTCGTGAGGGATATTCGTTGGTCGTGAACGACGCGCCAGTGTTTGTCATTGGGCCATCAAGGGGTCAGAGTCGTTGGTTCTGGGTTCGCTGTCGGTAGGAATCAACGACTCTGACCCCTTGAACGCATCGTTTCCATTCGGCAGAAGGCGCTGCACTTTTCTGCCCTACGGTCGTGGCATCTTTCTCCGAATCAGCTCAAAAAACGCAGGTAAAGTCCCCAAACTGTGCCTCCCAGGATTGCGGCTAATAGTGTCCAACTTGTAATCCTCAGAAAAAGTTCCTTTGGAGGAGGACCACCTATTGCCATCACGGCGCACCCCAACTGATCGGTAACTTAAACGTAGGCGTTCTCGACGACGTGGTCAGCGCGACGTCTCGCGTCGGTCGCGGACTGCCCAGTGGTTCGTTGTGACCTAAACCGAGACCGATTACTGTCGCGGAACCAGTTCCCGGCGAATAAATTAGTCCCCCACCAACCCCATCGAATGCCTGCTCACTGGAAACACTCTCTCCATACGGGCTGTAAGTATACCGCTCCGACACAATCCCGTTAGTCCCCGTCAAGGCGATGACCGATCCACTGCCATCGCGGTGATAAAAATACCGGTTACCGCTACGCTCCATGTAAATCGGTTCATCAATACTCGGAGCGTAGACGTAACGCGCCGTTCGGGTATTGGTGCCGTCGTATCCTTCGATGATCGAGGGACCGCCGAGCAGGTACTTCGTGATGGCGGTACCGACGGTCTTTTGCTCGCGGCGACCGAAGGGGTCATGGAGATAACTCGCCGCGACACCGGTCTTGGTGGCATTGGTCGGGCGATTCTCCGGGTCGTAGACGAAGGTCCAGATGCCGTCGCCGGTTAAGTTACCGTTGTTATCGAAGGTCTGGGTGACCGCCGCAACGTTCGAATACTGATTCATCGTGTTCGGCGTGCACGCGGTGCTGCTGGGTGCGGGTGGGGAATAATCATACGCCGGCACCGTGATGCGCTGGTTCGTGACCTGACCGGTCTTGTTGTAGAACAGATTAAATTGCGGGGCTTCGCCGTTCAGCGTGTTGGTGAGGGTGGCCAGCGCTCCGGTGACGTTACCTTGCACGGCACGGGTGGTGGTGTTGGCGTAGGTCACGGTGTAGACCGGGGTGCCGGGGTATTTGAGTGAGGTGCGGTTGCCGGCAGCATCCACCGTGTAGTCAACAATCTTGCCGTCCGGGCACGTCACCCGGGTGAGACGACCGGCGGTGTCGTAGTCGTGGTGAAGACGGCCGTGCCGTTGGTGGTGGCCAAGTCGACCGCACGCTGAATTCGGCCACGCTTACCACGCACCTCAATACCGCGTCGGCGCTGGAACGCTACGCAGCGTCTCTGCACTTCTATCTTGGTCGTTGCTGTCATCATGTAGTTAGTCGTTCACGTCTTCGTTGGTGATTCGATTAATCGTGGTCCGTCCACGATTTCCGTTGTTTCATTCGGCCGAAGGCGATGCGCTTTTCTGCTCTACGGCTCTATCACGAATCATCCTGCGGCTCGCCCGTTCCATGGCCAACTCGCCGGCCCGTTCATAACTCACGAGTCTCCGAATCAATGCGTTGTAGAGGGCATGGGCATTCTGTGGCTCCTGGCTCGCGATCAGATCGTAGAGTCGATGCTCTGGTCGCGCTGGAAGCTGCTCGATAGCGGGAAGACTGAGTCCAAGGCGACGCAGCCGCGGCGCACCGATTGCGACCAATAACGCATTCGCCGTATTCCGGTGGGCGTGAAGATCGTCAAGCCCTTGGGCCACCAGCTCGGCGCCGGGAAAGAGGTTATTAGCCGACATCCGAGGGATCGCTCTTGCTACAGCCCGCAAGCGCATCGTTTAGTTTTCGGCGAAATGCGTCGGCGTCGAGTGCGGGATACCGTTCTATTTGTGACAAGATCGCTTCGAAGTAATCGCGTAACTTCCCAGGCTCGATAAGCTTCCGTTCGAGCATGGCTTCGACATCCTTAGCGTCTTGGGTGTGGCCACGCTCGATCTTCGATAGCGCTTGGCCGTAGAAATCATAATGTCGAAACTCCACCGGGCCGACCCGCACAATGAACTGACTCCTTGCTTCCCAACCAGGCACTGCAGGGATGAAATCATCCGGAGCGGCAAGCTCGATGTTGATCCCTAATTCCTCTTTGGCGTCGTGAATTGCCCCAAAGACGCCTTCCGGCTCCGGTGCCAGTTTGAGATCGATATCTAAAGTCATATCACGCCAACCGAGCAAAACCGCGCTTGCCCCACCGGTGAAATAGATCGTTCCGGCACTACGTGCCCGGCGACCTAACAGCTGCATGAGTCGTTCGATCGCCTCGCGTTCCGTTTTCCGGCGCATGGTTGAATCCTAGCTCGCCACGGTCCCCACGGCCAGCGAGAATAGGAGAATCGGTTGCAGACTACGCTTGGATTGATAGACGCGACGTTGGTGAAAACTTGAGCGACGCGAAATGGAATCGAGCCGAATTCGGCGGATAACGCCCTTCGGGCTCATCCGCCCTACGGTGCGTGTCGACGAAGCATTGAATTAGAACCGCTCAAGCTCTGGATGCGGTAACTGACCACCGCGCACATGCATCGCGCCGAATTCGGCGCAGCGGTGCAAGGTGGGTACCGCGCGGCCCGGGTTGAGTAGATTTAGCGGATCGAAGGCGGCTTTCAGGCGATGAAACTGCGCGAGTTCCGCGCTGCCGAATTGCAGGCACATTTGATTCAGCTTCTCCACGCCCACGCCGTGCTCGCCGGTCACCGTACCACCGACCTCGATACACAGTTCCAAAATTTTCGAACCGATCAACTCCGCGGTGGCGAGTTGCTGATCATCGTTGGCGTCGTACGCAATGAGCGGATGTAAGTTGCCATCGCCAGCGTGAAATACATTCGCGATCAGCAAACCATACTGCGTCGACCATGCTTCGATTTGGCTTAGTACGCGCGCTAATTCGCGGCGTGGAATGGTGCCGTCCATACAGTAATAATCGGGCGCGATGCGCCCAATGGCCGGGAAGGCGGCCTTGCGTCCTGCCCAGAAACGTAGGCGCTCGGCCTCATCTCGCGAACACCGGATCTCGCGTGCGCCAAAGTGCTGGAGCACCGCCGTGGCGCGCGCAAGCTCGGCCGCAACTTCATCGGCACCTCCATCGAGCTCGCAGAGCAAGATCGCCGCCGCGTCCGTGGGATAGCCGGGATGGCAGAAGTCTTCCGCGACCTTAATGGCGAGCCGATCCATCATCTCCAATCCCGCCGGCGTGATCCCCGCTTCGATAATGCCGGCCACGGCCGCGCCCGCGGTCTCAATACTCGTGAACGCCGCGAGTAGCACTTTGGCGCTTTCGGGCTTCGGCAATAATTTAACCGTGATTTCCATGATGACGCCGAGTAGGCCTTCGGAGCCGTTGATCACCGCCAGCAGATCAAGCCCCGGGCTTTCGAGCGTGCGCCCGCCCAGTTCGAGCCATTGGCCGTCGCTCAAGAACAGTTTAACGCCGAGCACATTGTGCACGGTGAGTCCATATTTCAAACAATGCACGCCACCCGAATTCTCGGCCACATTGCCGCCAATGGAGCAGGCGATTTGCGACGACGGATCCGGCGCGTAATAGAGTCCATGCGGGGCAGCGGCTTCGGATATGGCTAAATTGCGCACCCCGGGTTCGACCACCGCGAGGCGATTATCGGGATCGATTTCGAGGATGCGATTAAACCGCGCGAGACTTAAGAGGCAACCTTCAGCCAGCGGCAGCGCGCCACCCGAGAGGCCCGTCCCCGCACCGCGTGGCACGATCGGCACTTGATAGGCCGCGCAGGTCTGAATAATTTTTTGGACTTCATCGCGGGTCCGCGGTAGGCATACCACGCGCGGAATTTCACGATAGGCCGAAAGACCGTCACATTCGTAAGGCCGTTTCGCGGCGGTTTCGATTAACAACGCGTCCGCTGGCAAGAATTCGGCGAGCGCTGCTTCAAAGTGCATTTTCTACCCGGGACTGGCGCCAAATTGGTAGTTGGACGGGACCACGACCACGCCACCGGCGGTCACTTCAAAGCGCTTGGCGTCACGTTCGCGATCAACTCCGATGCGTTCATTCGGCGGAATTTGTAGGCCGCGATCGCAGATCGCGCGCCGCACTTGCGCACCTTCTCCGACGGTCACCCCCAGGAACAGAATCGAATCTTCCACGGTCGCGCCATCGTCGATATACACTCGGTTGCCGAGCACGCTGCGGCTGACGCCGCCGCCGGCGATGATAGTGCCACCGGCGACAATTGAATTGACGCAAATCCCCTCGTTGCACGAGTGCCCGGGCACGGTCCGGGCCGGTGGGCGTTGTTGCTGATAGGTACGAATGGGCCAGTCGGCCTGATAAATATCGAGCGGCGGCTCGAGCTTCAGCAGATCCATATTGGCTTCGTAGTAGTCGTCCAGATTCTCGAGCGAGCGCCAGTAGCGATCTTGAGTCACACGGCCGTACGGACCGCCAAACTGGTAACTGAAGATCCGCGCGTGACCTAGGAGTTCGTCCTTGATGAGATCAAAAATGCCACGACTGCACGTGCCGTCGTAGCAGCGCGTCAGGAGATCAACCAAGCATTGGCGCTTGAAAACATAGACCTCCATCGGCCCGTAGGCCCCGTTATCGCTCGGCAGTGGCTGGGGGGTGCTGAAATTGAAAATCTCGGTGACTTCGGTATCCGTTGCGGTGATATAGCCAGGGAAGCGACTACCGCAGGCAGTCTCGCGATCGATCGCGGCGACGGTTACGTCCGCATCGCGCTCCAGGTGATAAGCAATCATCGCTGAATAATCCATGCGATAGATCTGCTCACCCGATACCACCACCACGGTGTCTTCGAGCGCACCATCCAACAGATAAAGATTTTTATACAACGCGTTCGCTTGACCGGTGTAAATCGATAGTTGCTCGGTTATCGGCGGCGACACCGCCGTCACGAATTCGCCGAGGTCGGTATTGAAGATTGACCAACCGTCGCGCAGGTGATTCTGCAGCGACAACGCATTGAACTGCGTAAACACATTGATTCTGCGCAACCCAGAATGCATGCAATTGGTCAAGGCGAAATCAATGATTCGATACGCGCCCGCATAGGGCAGCGCGGCCGCGGTGCGCCGGGCGGTTAGCGGCATCAACGGTTTACCGTCTCCTATAGCGAGAACGATA
Source organism: Gammaproteobacteria bacterium (assembly GCA_043738965.1). Lineage (GTDB taxonomy): Bacteria > Pseudomonadota > Gammaproteobacteria > CAIKBL01. The sequence goes on along the minus strand of JAYUEZ010000110.1, from coordinate 154 downwards.
ACCAGCGCTTGGAAGAGGTTAGTAATGAGCATGGCGTAGGGGCGCGCATTATACGCCGCGCCAGCGAAGTGGAAAGTGGTGATGCTCGATCCGGTTGGACGCGGACGGTTCGCCGCCCTGCACGGTCCGCGCGATGACTCGACCTTGGCGCTGC
>JAYUEZ010000109.1:0-17547 GCA_043738965.1 Gammaproteobacteria bacterium | reverse complement strand
AAAGCGTGCGCGGTGCCCTTGCGAATCGCGGCCACGCGCGTCGACGTATGGACCTTCACGCCTTCCTTCTCGCACCAGTCCTTAATCAAGTGACCCGCGATGTCGTTCATCATGCGCGGCACCATCCGGTCCGCCATTTCCACCACGGTCAAATCGGCGCCGCTTTGCGCCAAGGCTTCGAGAATGATGCATCCAATAAAGCCCGCGCCCATCAGCAACACTTTGGCGCCGGGTTTGGCGCGCGTGGCGATGTTACGGGCATCAGCCAAGGTCCAACAATTAAAGATCCCGGGGAGATCAATACCGGGAATCGGCGGCGCCATCGGTGTCGAACCCGTTGCGATCAGCAGCTTGTCGTAGTGGAGGTTGCTGCCGCTGGCGAGTTTGCCGAGCTTTGTCGCGCGATCGAGACCGAGTACCCGATCGTGCACCACCTTGATCTTCTGTTTCGCGAAGTGATCCGCTTGCTTACGCAGATGGGTGCCTTCTTCTTTGATATGGTTGATCAAGAAGTACGGCAGGGCCATCCGCGAATACGGTGGCTCGGGCTCGTCGCCAACCAACGTAATGCTAGCCGCCGGCTGTAACTTACGTAGGGTCTCGGCGGCGACCACGCCGGCAGGCCCGGCACCGATGATCACGTGATTCATGGCGCTCTCCTTAAATCGCGAGCCGGTGGAGGGTGTCAGTGGTCGGGACGCCGTCGGCGGTCCACCCACGGATTTCGTAGTAATGCGGCAGCATCTTGTGGAGCTCGCTGACCTTGCCCTTGGCGGGTCCGGTCTTCGCTGCCTCTTTCAACAGCCGTTTCGGCAAGGTGTCGTCGGCTTTGGTTAAGCCCGCTTTCAAATTGAATTGCCGCTCTAAATTCCAAATGCGCTCGCCCGCCTCGAGCATTTTGTCCGGACTCCAGTCACCGGCGCAGGCCGCATCGATCTGCGGCGCGATATCTTCCAAGGTCCACGCAAAGGTGGTGAACACACACAAGCCAGTGGAATCCACCGCGGCTGTCGCGTCTTGGAACGCTTTCACGAGTTCGGGTTTGCCATCGGTCGTCAATGGATCGGTCTTTACCGGCACGCCGAGGATCTCGGACGAAACCGTGTAGCTGCGAAGATGGCAGGCGCCGCGATTCGACGTGGCATAGGTCAGGCCCATGCCTTGAATGCCGCGCGGGTCATACGCCGGAAATTCCTGACCTTTAACCGTCATCGATAAATCAGGATGGCCGTATTTTTCGCACAATCGCTTGGACCCTAAACCTAAATCGCGTCCGAAGCCTTCGCCCTTAGCGACCAATTCGGCAGCCTTGGTTAGTGCTTCGGCGGAACCAAAGCGCATTTCAATGCCACCGGTATGCTCTTTCGTAAGCGCGCCAATCTCAAAGAGCTCCATCGCCGCTGCCACGGTTGACCCAAAGGAGATAGGGTCATAACCATCTTCATTGCAGATAAAGTTGGCGTAGGTCAGGGCATCTAAATCATCGACTCCAGTGTCCGAGCCCAGGGCCCATGCCGCTTCATATTCAAGGCCGCCGTTCGCACCCATGTATTGGGGCTTATTGACGATGGTGTAGTGCTTGGGATCGATGGTTGAGATGCGGCCACACGCAATCGTGCACGCAAAACAAGCGGCATTCGTAGTGAGATTCGGTTTGCCATCGCTCTCGCGCGGTACGTGCATGGCTTCAGCCGAGATCCGATTCGCGCCTTCGAACTGCACTTCGCGCATATTGCGCGTCGGCATCGCGCCAACTTCATTGATCACATTCATCAGCACCTGCGTGCCCATCTTTGGCAGACCTTCGCCGGTGACCGGATTTTGGGCCAGGACTTTCTTCGCCGTTTGCGTTGCGATCATGAATTGCTTGGGATCGCGAATATTGCCGACACCTTTAGTGCCGCGCACGGCCACCGCTTTCAAATTCTTCGAAGCCATCACCGTGCCAACACCGGAACGCCCCGCCGCGCGGTGCAGATCGTTGACTACACCAGCGTATAGACAGCCCTGTTCGGCGGAGCGACCGACACAGGCAATGCGGAGCAGCGGATCTTGATGATCGTTATGCAAGAGTCGGTCTGCTTCCCAGACCGATTTACCCCATAGATGTTCGGCGGGGAGCAACTCGGCCTTATCGTTCTCGAGGTAGAGATAAACTGGTTTCGGCGCCTTGCCTTCGAAGATGATCATATCGAAGCCGGCATTCTTGATTTCATTGCCAATAAAGCCGCCGGAGTTCGAACAGGCAATCGCACCCGTTAACGGACTTTTCGTAATCACGGAATAGCGCCCGCCAGTCGCCGCCATCGTTCCCGTCAAGGGGCCGGTCGCCATGATCAACTTATTGGCGGGCGACAGCGCATCAATTTTGGGATCAATTTCTTCAAACAGATACTTCGTTGCAAGACCGCGCTGGCCAATGTATTTCAACGCCCAGTCCATGTTGAGCGGTTCGGTGGCGACGCTGCCCGTCGTCAAATTCACGCGCAAGACCTTTTGTGTCCAACCCATGATGGCGGTCCTCCTTAGGCCTTCGGTAATGATTGGCTGGCGTGCGCTTTCATGCGCGCGAGCCCGGTATGGTCGGCGTCTACATAGGTGATGGCGCCAGTGGGGCACGCCGTGGCGCACGCCGGATCGCCACCGCATAGATCACATTTGATGACCTTGCCGCTATCGGAGTTGTAATTCACGGTGCCAAACGGGCAGGCAATGGTGCACACCTTGCAACCAACGCACACGTCTTCGATCACTTCCTTGGCGCCAGTCAATTGATTGATGACGATGGCCTCGACCGGGCAGGCATGCAGGCACCACGCTTCTGAACATTGTGAGCAGGTGTAGGGCGCGAAGCGGCCTTCATCGTGAAAGGTGAAGACCTTAATCCGGGATTTGCTGGGATTGAAGACGGCTTCGTTCTCGTAAGAACACGCCATTTCGCACTGAAGACATCCGGTGCACTTTTCAGGCTCGAGCTGAAGGGCCTTATGCATTGCTTTTCTCCCCAAAAAATAAGACAAGTCTAGTTCTGAATGCGCCTTCCCCAGCCTAGCGAGATCGCGCTCAAAAGGCTAGCCTTCATGCGCGGCAGCCGCCCCGTGTCCAAGGCTCACGCCGTGACGATACTGGTCGGCGGGCGGCCTGAACTTCGTTAGGATGTACAGTCAAATGCGTCGCACGGCCGTCATCAGGAGTGGTTTGGTTATGCCTTTAAGATTTCTCAAGTCAACCGTTGTGCAGCGCGCGGCCTGTTGTCTGGTTATCTTCAGCGGGTGGCTAACGGCCGCCGCCGCGCCGCTCGAAGTCAAGCTCGCCTATATCGGGGCAATTAATGCGAGCGCCCATCAAGGCGCGCTGCAAGGTTTGGAAGAAGCGCAGCAGCAAGGCGACTTCCTCGGTCAACACTACACCCTCGTCGAATTGACGGCGGCGACGACCGACCCCATCGATGCCAGCGCCGTGATCGCGGCCTTGCCGACTGTCGAACTCGTCGCCGTGGCCGCGGCGCATCCCAACCTGCCCGTTTTCAATGTCACGCGACCCGACGACGCCTTGCGTACGCAGTGCAAAGCGAACCTGCTGCACGTGATTCCGAATGCCAAGACGCTGGTCGATGCGGTCGCCCAGTGGCAAGTGGCGCATCCAGAAGCGAAGACGGTCCGGGCGCAGGCCTGGCACGCCGATTTTGAGAAATATTCCGCGTCCCAACTGAATAACCGCTATCGCGAAAAATTCAAGCAACCAATGGACGACGCGGCGTGGGCTGGGTGGGCGGCGGTAAAGCTACTGTCCGATTTGGTCGCGCGTGAACAGAGTGCCGATCCCGCCGTGCTCCTCAAAGCCCTGCGCGAACACCTGGCGTTCGACGGCCAGAAAGGCGTCACGATGAGCTTTCGCGACAATGGCCAATTGCGTCAGCCCGTGCTGTTAGTCGATCACGGCAAGGTCGTCGGGGAAGCACCGGTCCGCGGCGTGGTCGAAGTCGAAGATCTCGATAGCCTCGGTCAAATGCCGTGTGCGCAATAATCGCCGCTCACCTTTAAGGAATCCTCAATGCGTAAATCGTTCGCCCTCAGCCTCTTGTTATGCGGCCTGTGCGCCCAGGCAGGCGCCGCGCCACCGCGGGTGTTTATCACCAACGAAAGTGGGAACTCCGTGTCGGTCATCGATATTCAGACCAACAAAGTCACTGCCACCATCGCGGTCGGCAAACGACCCCGTGGGATTGGCTTGGCGCCGGACGGCCGCGAAATCTACGTCGCCGTGAGTGGCGAGAATGTGATCAAGGTCATCGATCCAGAGACGCTCAAAGTCACGCGCTCATTTCCAAGCGGCGCCGATCCCGAGACTTTCGCGGTTCATCCCAACGGCAATCTCTATATCTCGAATGAAGAAAACGCTAAAGCCTCGGTCTATGACCCGCACACGGGGAAACTTGTCGCCGAAATAAAAGTGGGGATTGAACCCGAAGGCGTCGCCATTTCGCCCGACGGCACACGCGCCATCGTGACCAGTGAATCGACCAACATGTTGCACGTGATCGCCATCCCGGAACATAAGATTGTGATGAATATCCTGGTTGGTGCGCGACCACGCGCGGCAACCTTTAGCGCCGACGGAAAAATTGCCTACGCCACGTCCGAGATCAGCGGAGAAGTAAAAAAAGTCGAAGTTGCCTCCGGCAAAATTATTGGCCGGGCGCCGCTCGCTGACGACAAAGCCAAGCCCAAGGACATTCTCGTTAGCCGCGACGGTAAGCGCGTATTTGTCGCCGGTGGGCGTGCGAATCGCGTGTTTGTATTAGACGAGAAGACCTTGGACATTTTGACCGAAATTCCGGTTGGCAATCGTGTGTGGGGCCTGGCGCTCACGCGCGACGGCAAACGTCTCTACACGACGGACGGCGCGAGCAATCAGGTGTCGGTGATCGATACCACGACCAACAAGGTCATGGCGATCATTCCGGTTGGCGCGCAGCCGTGGGGGCTTACGATTCGGGAATAGCCCCCGACGTGAGCGTCTTTCACGCTTCAAAAACTTAGACGCACGCCAATCCACCCGCCGCGCGGCGCACCGGCGCCAAGATATTGCGCAGTCGGATCCCGTAAATTCGGCAATACCGCCGTCGGATCCTCGCCCAATAATCCGAACGTCTCGTAATCTTCATCGAACACATTGGTCACACGCGCGAAGGCCTCAAGATGCGCATTGAAACGGTACGAGCCACGCAAATTAACCACGGCATAACCCGCCACGGTGTCGAGCTGATTGGACTCATCACCGCGTAGAACTTGGTCGGAGTTGTAGAGCATTTCAAGCCCAACCTTAATTCCAACCGGCAAGGTATAGTCGCCGCCCATTTTGAGTTGATGACGGGGAATTCCCGGAATCCGAGCGCCTGGCGACACCTGAATTTCGCCGTTAGCATCAGCGTCTGGATGGTGGGGACTGTGCGCCTTGAACGCGGATTCAAAACTCGCGTTGACGTAGCTGTAGGCGGTAAACCACTCGACGGACTGCCATGTACCGGCCAGCGCGAGTTCCATGCCCTCGCGCTTCGTGGCGTCGACATTCGCGAATAGGCCGGTGGTACGCCCTGTCGATTGAAAAATAATATCGTCCTTGTTCACGGTACGAAAGTAACCCAGTCGATAATCGATATCGGCCACGACCCCGCGCACGCCGCCTTCGACACTCTCCGCGACCACCTGCTTCAGTGGCGGATCGGCGAGAAAAGCATTTGGCAAGCGACACGCGAAATTCACGTGAGTGGGATCTTCGCCGCGCGCCGCGGCAAGCCGTCGCGCAATTTCGAAAACGCCATCATTGCAGGCGAGCTCGATCGGCGTTGGCGCGCGCGCGGATTCACTATAGTTCGCGTAAATATTCAGATCCTTGAGCAGTGTGTACGTGACACCCGCCGTCGGATTGAAACGACTGAAGTCGTGATCTCCATCCAGTTCCGGACGCACGCCAGATCGATCGCGCAATGCAATCGCCGACTCGTTATAGCGCCCGCCAACGGTCAGTGTGAGTTGCTCGGTCACCATGAAGTTATCCATGAAATACAAGCTCCATGTGTCGCTGTGGGTGGTGACCGACGTGCCTTCTCTATCGACAAAGGTACTGACCCCCAAGCCCTCGGTGCTGCGCGTCAGGGGATCGAGATTGGCGAGTTCGACTCGCGAGTCGAAGTCCGCGTTGCCCCGGTAGTAACTAAACCCGGCAACAAAGTAGTTCTTGTGTTGGCCAAGCATGCGGTCGAAAACCAACTGCGCGTCGGTGCCATACGCTTCTTGGATCCGGCTGCTGCGGTTATTGATCGCGGCATCGGCGAGGATCCCCGTGCCCGATAGCCCTGGCGTTAGATCAACCAGGTCAAACGCCGTCGAACTACCGGCCGCAGCGTTGAGCGCGGTTTGCAGGGCTGGCACGTCAGCAACGCCGAAGGCGTTGTTAGTACACACGTCGGCACGGTTCAGTCCGAGCGTCGACAACGCGTCGCCCGGCAAGTCTTCAAGCAGAACCCTTCGGTTCTTGAGTGCACACCGCACGAACGACGAGGCATCGCCATTGAAGGAGCCCGTTTTCACTTTGCGATAGAATCCGTTCGCCGTGAGATCAAGCGCATCAGTGAGCTTGTAGTCACCATCAAGGCTGATCGCGTGCAATGTGTTGTCGGTGATGTCGGGAGCGGTGAACACCGCCGCGCGATCGAGCGCGAGTTGGCCAGCCGGCGAGGGTCCGTTGCCGCGCAAATGGGTGTCGGCGTATTGCAAATTCAAATCCAGCGCGCCGCGTTCGCCCCGCCAACTCAATTCACCGTAGAAATTCGCCGCGTCCGAGGGTGACAAATCGCGCCATCCTGCTTCATCGAAATAACGCACGTTGGCGTAATAGCCGAGCGTGCCATTATTGCCGCCACTCTCGGCGCTCATCACGGCGCGCCCCCAACTCCCGCCCGAAATCTCCAATCGGTTGCCCCGCGTATTGAAACCATCCTTCATGTCGATAGACAGTGCACCGCCCAAGGTATTCAACCCAAACAACGGATTCGCACCGCCGACCAACGTCATGCTGTGGATCGCTGATTCGGGAATAAGATCCCAATTCACCGCATCCCCCAGGGGTTCATTGATCCGAATGCCGTTTTGATACACCGAGATCCCCATCGGCAGACCTAACAAGGGTGACGCCGAGAAGCCACGAAACTGCACATCGGGTTGGAGTGGATTGTTCTGCGCGGCATTGACCGACACACTGGCCAAGTTGGCGTTTAGATAATCGGTGAGATCGAGACTCTGCGCGCGTTCGAGCGCGTCGCTATCCGCCGATTGAGTCGAGAACGGCAAACGATTGGGCGCGATACCGAGGCCGGTGGTCGCTGGCGTTGGCGCGATGACCACGATCTCCTCGTCGAAACCAGCGCCCTCCGCATGGGCCTCGTTCCACTTGGCCATGCCGCCTATCCAAAGCGCATGCGCAAGGACTACGATCGCACGCGACCACCGAGCATTCATGGTTTGGGGACTCGAATGGGTAGCCGGTGGCGCTAGGCGCGCACGAATCCGTGCCGAATTGCAATGCGCGCCATTTCCGCGGCAGTGTTGACGTCGAGCTTACTTTTAATTTGCGTCGAATAATTCGCCACTGTCTTGCCGCTCAGCGATAAGCGCCGCGCGACTTCGGCCACGGTTTGACCTTCGGCTAATAGACAAAAAATTTCGAATTCGCGCGTCGACAACCCCGCAATCGGTGAACTCGCTCCGCGAGTTTTTTGAAAAGCGAGACGTTGCGCGATGTCCGGATCGAGGTAGATATTGCCGGCCGCGATGGCTTTGACCGCGTCGACCAGCACTGCCGGCGCGCTGCGCTTGCTAATATAGCCGCGCGCGCCAGCTTGCAGCGCTTGCTCGACGAAAACCGTGTCTTCATGCATCGAAAACGCGAGGATCCGCGCGTCGTGCTTGCGCTGAATGATACGGCGAATCGCTTCGAGACCGCCGATCCCGGGCAAACTCAGATCCATGATGATCACATCGGGGTCCAACTCACCAAACAACTTGACGGCGGCCTCACCGTTATCCGCTTCACCTAAAATGTCGACGGTCACGTGATCTTCAAGCAGCGCCCGATAGCCGGCGCGAACCACCGCATGATCGTCAACCAGCAGTATTCGGATTTTATTCGTGTTCATCGGCCAGGTAGTTGGTCGTTTTAATACGTAACGCGAATTGTGTGCCGGCGCCCGCCGCGCTCGCAAGGTCCAGTTCGCCATTGACCGCACGCGCATGCGCATAAATCCCAACCAATCCTAAGCCGCGGCGCTGGATGCGGGGATCAAATCCGACGCCGTTGTCCGCAATCGTGAGCGTGAGCGCACCCGGACCCGCCACGGTACCGCAATGTTCGAGGACGACGGAGGCGTTGGTCGCCGCGGCATGTTTTGAAATATTAGTCAGCGCCTCTTGCACGATGCGATACAGATTGATGCCGATTTCGCCCGCTAGAGGCGGCATATCACCCTGCACCGCGAAACTACAAAATTGCTCGCGATGCGCGGCATTCCAGGCATCGACCAGGTCTTCGAGCGCCCGAATGAGTCCGAACTCGTCCACTATCATCGGCTGAAGATGCGACATCATTTGCCGGGCCCGGTCATAAATCTGCGTCGAGATTTCAGCAATCGTGTCGGCACCCTGCTTGATGCGTGGGTCAAAACTCGCGCCGCGCTGCCCAATCGACACCGCCAAAGCTTTGATCGCGCTGATCGACTGACCCATGTCGTCATGCAGCTCGTACGCGAGCTTACGGCGTTCTTCTTCGCCTATCACGAGCGTCCGCCGCGTCAATTGCGCGACTTCCTCGGCGCTGCGTTCGCGAGCTTCCACCAGCTGATTGAAGCGCTGGTTGATTTGATCGATATCCGGGGCCCCAACCCGCGCCAAACGCACGCCGTAATCGCCATTCTCGATTTGCGTAAGGGCGTCCGCGATCGTGGCGAACGGTCGCAGTGCGGCGCGTACCACCCATGCCCCCAGCAAATTCCCGACGACCGCGAACGCTAGCAAGCCTCCGAGCACACCGCGTGCTTCCCGCCACGAATGGTCGATCGCAGCCGCCGGCTCGGCGAGCAACAGAACGTCCGAGGCGTCGCCGGGCACCTCGATCTGGCGCCTAAGATGCAGCGCATTGGACTCGATGAGTGCCACGTACCAACGCGGCGCCCGCGAGGTTTCGCGAGGCGGTGCACGATCCAATGTCGATTTGAGCGCGAGGGTCAGGTGTCGTGCGTGCGTCGTGGCCGCGAGTCGGTCGAGTAGACTCCGCGAGATTATTTGATGGTCCTGGGCTGCCTGCGCTACCCCTAGCTCAATTAAAGCGGCCGCGAGGTCGATAGAGGAAAACAACTCATCATGCACGGATTGGCGAGCATTGCGTATAACCCACCCTGTTCCGGTGGCGGTGGCGAGTAAAATGACCACGGTCAAGGCCACGTTTAGGCGTAAGCTCAGACTCATCACTTCCTCATGGCGGAATGCGCCGGAGTGTTACCACTTCGTAAACCTTGATTAAAATGATGCGCGCCGCGGCGATTCTAGTGCCCCGATCCCAACAATGGTACCAGGCACACCCACGCGTACTCGGAGTCAGCGACATGGAGCATGCTGCGCATTATGTCTAATGGAAAACAACCCCAACCGGCGACCGCGGTTAGCTCCACCGATGCCGCCCTGATTAATTTGCTGGAGCGACGGCTACAGGACAGCGCCTTGCACCTGGCCCTTGGCGGCGCCGCGGGTGATGCTTACGGCAGCGTGAGTGAGCTTGAGCGCCGTCTGGAATCCTTGGTTGAAGCCACGCAGAAAGCGCAAGAGGGTCTGTCGTTGGACCTGATGCTCACGCGTCTGGTCGCGCTGATCAGCGATGCCTTCGACGCCGATCGCAGCACGCTGTTGTTGTACGACGCGGAAACCGACGAACTCTTCTCGCGCCTTGCGCAGGGCGAGTTGGTCCAAGAGATTCGTTTCCCAAGTAGCCACGGAATTGCCGGGCATGTATTTCGAACGGGCGACACCGCCGTGATCGATGATGCGTATGTCGACTCGCGCTTCAACGCCGAGATCGACAAACAAACGGGCTACCACACACGAAATATTTTATGCGCCCCGGTGCGTACGCGACGTGGCGACGTCATCGGCGTCGCGGAAGTGCTCAACAAACACGAAGGTCAGTTCTCGACCACCGACGGCGTGTTCTTGCGCGCCTTCACGACTCATCTCGCCACCGCGCTCGAGAATGCACAATTGGTCGAACGCGCGCAGGTTGCCTCGCACGAGGAATCGCGGTTAATGGAAGTGACGCGCGCGATCTCTTCCGAACTCGATATCGATAAGCTGTTGCGCAAGATCATGGGCGTCGCGACCGATCTATTGGACGCCGAACGCAGCACCTTGTTCGTGCACGATCCCGTGCGCGACGAGTTGTGGTCGCGAGTCGCGGAAGGTTTATCGGCGCGCGAGATCCGTATCCCCTCGCAGGTCGGAATTGCCGGTGAAGTTTTTACCACGCGCCAGGCGGTCAATATTCCCGATGCCTACGCCGACGCGCGGTTCAATCCGGAAATCGATCGCGCCACCGGCTTCCGCACCCGTTCTATCCTCTGCGTGCCGGTGGTCAATAAGCACGGCGTCCCTATCGGCGTCGTCCAAGTCCTAAACCATCAAGGCGGCGCGTTTACCGCGCGCGATCAGCGCCGTATCGAAATGCTCGCCGCGCAGAGCGCGATCGCGCTCGAGAATGCGCAGCTCTTCCGCGAAGTGGTGAATGAACGGAATTACACCGAAAACGTGCTGCGCCGCCTGACCGACGGCGTAATCACGCTCGATTGCACGTTGAACGTGGTCAAGATCAACGATATCGCCGCCAAGCTGTTGGGGGTCAAGGCCGAACGGGTATTAGGCGCCGGGGCGCCGCTAGTTTTTCGCAATGGCAACAGTTGGGTGAAGCGAAGCTTACGCAAGGTGATGCGGATGCTAGAACCGGATTTGACGATCGATGGCGTGCTGAAGAGTACCCAGGGGATCACAACCGCGGTGAATTTGAACATCACGCCGCTGCTCGATGCGCATGAGCAACTCCAGGGCTATGTGCTGGTTATCGAGGACATCACCAAGGAAAAGCGTGTGCGGAGCGCCATGGCGCGCTACATGACGCGTGCCGTGGCGGAACAAGTTCTGGCGCAAGGCGAAGCCGTTTTGGGCGGCCGCACGCAGCTCGCGACCATTCTGTTCGCCGACATCGAAAACTTTACCGCCCTGACCGAGCTGATGGGCGCGACCGATACTGTCGGGTTGCTCAACGAGTACTTCACCGACATGGTCGAAGTGATTTTCGCGCACGGGGGGATCCTCGATAAATACATTGGCGACGCGATCATGGCGGTGTTCGGCGCGCCGTTTGGCTCGACCCGTGACGCCGATCATGCATTACGCGCGGCCTACGATATGCAACAGGCGTTGACCCCGTTCAACGCGCGGCGAGCGGCGCTCGGCCACGCGCCGCTCGCTATCCGCATCGGTATTAATTCTGATCACGTGGTCTCGGGCAACATCGGCTCCGCGCGCCGCATGGACTACACGGTGATTGGCGACGGGGTGAATGTCGCGTCGCGTCTCGAATCCACCAATCGCTTTTACGGCAGCCAAACGCTGGTCAGCGGTTCGACGGTCGCGCTGCTCAAGGACAGCTATCGCCTGCGCGAGCTCGATTGGTTACGGGTCAAAGGCAAACTTGCGCCAGTCCCGGTGTATGAACTGCTCGGCCTCGCCGACACGCGCCTGGCGCCCGGTGTCGACGCGATGCTCGATCGCTATGCCGCCGCGCTCGCCGCCTATCGCGCGCGCGACTGGCGCCAAGCGCTGACCCAACTCGACGACGCACTCACGACCGTGCCTACCGATCGGCCAAGTCAATTACTGCGCGAGCGTATTTTGGAATTCAAGATCACGCCACCGCCCGAGGATTGGAACGGTGTGTGGGTGTTGAACGATAAGTAGTCACCCGTTATTGCGCGGCGTACATTCGTCAAATTTTCCGTAACGCCACATCATCGCCGGCATCACCAAAAGATTCAGCGCAGCGGATGACGCCATGCCACCGATGATGATCGCCGCCATCGGCCCCATGATCTCGCGCCCAGGGTTGTCACTGTGCATAGCGATCGGCAACATGGCCAACGCCGTGACGAGCGCGGTCATCGCTATCGATGGCAGACGTTCAGTGGCTCCGCGCACCACGGTATCAAGCGACCACGCGGCGCCTTCGTGGGTCACCAAATGCTGATAGTGCGCGATCAGCATGATGCTGTTGCGCACGGTAATGCCGAACAGCGTGACGAACCCGACGAGCGATCCCACCGACAACGTCGCACCCGTGAGCAACAGCGCGAGCACGCCACCGATCAACGCAAACGGCAAATTCAACAGCACCAGCAACACGTGCCGCGACCGACCGAGTGCGATGCCGATCAAAGCCAGTACGCCGACGCCAGCGAGCAAGGAATGGACCAGCAATTGCTCGCGCGCCGCCGCCTGCTCGACCGCCGCGCCGGTAAATTCGAGACGCACGCCAGCCGGAAGAGCGATCGCTTTGCGCAGCCGGCGTGCGAGATCGTGCGCGAATTCGGACACCTCACGCCCTTCGACCTGACACGTTATCGACTGCACGCGCTGGCCGGCGCGATGCAGAATATTGTACCGCCCGTCGACTTGCCGGATCGTGGCAACTGCATCCAGCGGCAGCATATGTCCATCGAGCGCTTTAATCGGTAAGCCCGCGAGTGCTGTGACTTCTTGGTGAACTTCCGGTGGCGCAACGAGGATCATGTCGACTTGGCGATTGGCGTAGGTGGTAGTGCCCACCTTGTCGCCGCCGAGGGCGCTGGCCACCACCGCCACCAACGCTTGGCGCGGTACGCCGTGTCTAACTAATCCATTCGATGCGGGCTCGATCTCGATCACCGGTAAGTGAGCGACCGCGCGAACCTGGATCCCGGTAGCGCCTTTGATGTCAGCCATCTGCGTCGCGACCTGCCGCGCCAGGCGGTCGAGCGTCACCAAATCGGCGCCATAGAGGTTCACGACCACGGGTGCGGTGTAACCAGTAATCGTTTCGTCGACTCGTTCGGTCAAAAACGTGTTCACTTCCGCCACGACGCCCGGTAAGCCAGCTAGCAACTTGCCGAGCTGGTCGCGTACCCGTTGTTGCTCGGCGCCGGATAGCGCGGTAAGCGCAAGCTCGTATTCGCTGTAATGCGCGCCGTAGGTATCCGCGCCACGCGCCGCTCGACCTGCCCATTGCGACACCGACTGCACGCCCGGCAGCTTCAAGATCTCTGCGCTCAAGCGACTACCTAACCGAATTGACTCGCCGAGTGCAGTACCCGGCAAACCCGTGGTGTGCAGAATGTAATGCCCCTCGCGGAGCGGCGGCAAAAAGTGCGATCCCAGATTCGGTAAAATGCCAATGATGGCCACACTGGCCAACGCCGTGGCCGCCAACGGTACGCGCGGTCGACGGCAGATCGCGCGCAAGACGCGAACATAGTGCGGTTGCAGGAAACGAATGAGCGGCGGATCGTCGCGTGGCAGTGCGCGCGACGCGAGCAGTAACCCGCACAAGGCCGGCGTAACACACAATGCGACCGCTAGTGACGCCATGATGGCGAGGATGTAGGTCACGCCAAGCGGCGCGAACAGCCGTCCAGCGACGCCGGATAGCGTGAGCAGCGGCACGAAGACCAAGGCCACGATAAAACTCGCGTACACCACTGAACTGCGCACTTCGAGCGACGCTTCCAAGATCACCTGCCGCGCCGTGAGCGGCGATCCGCGCTGCTGATTCTCGCGCAACCGTCGATAGATATTTTCGGTATCGATAATCGCATCGTCGACTACTTCGCCGAGCACGATCGCGAGTCCGCCCAGCACCATGATATTTAAATTGGCGCCGGTCTCGAGCAATACGATTAACGCAGTGAGTAGAGACAGCGGGATCGCCAATGCCGAAATCAGCGCGGCTCGCAGATCGAATAAAAACAGCACCAACACAACGACCACGAACACCGCGCCGAGGGTCAAATGCTCGGCGATATTATGCAGCGACGCCTCAATGTAGTTCGCGGGCACGAAAAGATCCGGTATTACCTGGATCCCTTGTGGCTGCAGGGTACGGCGGAACTCACTTAGCAGATCGCGCAGCTTGTTCGACACCGTCAGGGTATTGGCGCCATATTGGGCAATGATCATCATGACGATGGCCGGCTTGCCGCCGATTTGCGCGGCGCCAATCGCGGGACTGGCCGCGAAGGCCACGTCGGCAACTTCGGCAAGCGTCACGACTCGCGCTCCGCGTCGCGCGACGACCAGCGTGCGGATATCCTCTAAATTCGTTTGCGGTGACGTCAATTGCAGCGCGAGCCGCTGGTTTTCGTTCTCGACGAAGCCAAGCGCGATACTCGCCTCGTGTGCTCCGCGGAGTGCGGTCGCCAACTCGTCCACGCCTAGCTTGTAATAGCGCAAAGCAGCGGGCCGGTATCGAATTTGCACGGTGCGCACCTCGCCACCGAACACATTGACGTCGGCCACGCCCGGCACGCTTTGAATATTCGGCGCCAAGGTCGAATCGACCAAATCGCGCAATTGCATCAGCGACATCGTATCGGACTGGATACCGATGGTGCGCACCGTCGCCGATGACGACGCCAGCGGCACTATCACTGAAGTGCCGGCGGCGGCCGGCAACATACCGCGTGTCACGGCCAATCGCTCGGCGACGAACTGACGGTCACGAATGAGGTCGGTGTCATCGCGAAACACCGCCGTCACGACCGACAGACCTTCAATCGATTCCGAACGGACGTGATCGAGGCCGATCAAACCGGCTAATGCCTGCTCGATCGGCGTACTCACCAGGATTTCGACCTGGGCGGTCGCAAGCCCGCGCGCCTCGGTCTGTACGACGACCGCCTTCGGTGAAAATTCCGGGAAAATATCGAGCCCCGCGCGCGATGCGCGATAAATTCCATACGCGCAGAGAGTTGCCGCGAGCGCCACCACCAAGCCGCGAAAGCGGAGCGAAAAATCGACTATATGGCGCAGCACGCAGGCTTAATCGTTGTCTTCCCGTGGGCTCGCCGAGCGCCGTTCCTGCGCTAACAAGGCTTGCGCACCTACCGTCACGACGTGCGTCGCGGCAGTAAGATCCGGCGTGAAATAAGCGTGGGATGGCAGCGCACGCAACGCGACTCCGCGACGTTCGTAGCCAGTCGGCGCGACTTGCACGTAAACCCATTGCTGGCCATCGAACCAGAGCACCGCGCGCGCCGGAATTCGTACTCCCGTTTCGGAGTCGCCGGTCGCGACCCAGGCAGTGATCTCCGCACCGCTCGGTAGCGTGGCGTCGGCGGCGGTAAACCAATAAGTTAACCCACCCCAGCGCGAGGTGGCGGGCGCACGATCGAGCGGCAGCGCCTCGACACTGGCCTCCCGCCCCCCTAGCGCGATGCGCGCCCGGCTCGGCGGCACGGAATTGGCGGGCTCGGCGCCGAACTCAACTTTGATCAAGGCCGCGCGATCTTGTCTAAACGACGCCAGCAGCGTCGACTCCGGATCGAGCACCGCATGGGTCAGCACCTCGCCCCATTGCCAACGTAGTGCCTCGTGCGCCGCGACCGCTTGCGCGGTTAGCGCGCCGCGCCGGCCAGCGAGTTCCGTGAGCGCCACGCTAACGGCGTGCCGCTCAGCGAGCCCACCCGCGGCCCCCGCTTTCTGCTGCGCATCGAGGCGTGCGAGGTAGGCATTATGCTCGGCGACCGCACGCTCGATACTCGCCAATTCCGCCTGACGCGCGACGTCGGCGGCGTGTAGGGCAAGTAACGGGGCAATCGAGACCACGCGTCCAGCGACTTCGCGCTCCGCCACCCACACCTGTGCGGGCAGCGCTTCGACCTCGATCCCGAGGTGCTCTGCTAGATCAACTGTCAGGGTCAGATGGGAGGCGGCTGCGAGGTTGGACGTGCTATCCACTGCCTTGGCGCTGAACGTCGCGGCGAGCAGCGCTGCGCTGAGCACCACGGCTAACGGCCTTCGCCTCGACATGTTGCCGAACGCCGAATTGAGATCAGTGCGATTCAGTGTCCTGCCGCGCTTTAAATGCCGCCGTTTGCGCGGGCGACGATTCGTTTTGGAAACGCTGCCGCCATTCGTTGTACGGCATGCCGTAAATCAGTTCCCGCGCGCCTTCATATTCGAGCGCGACGCCGCGCTCCTCGGCTTCGGCCTTGTACCACTTGGCGAGGCAATTACGACAAAACCCCGCTAAATTCATTAAGTCGATGTTTTGGACTTCGGTGTGCTCGCGAAGAAAATCCCGCAGCCGGCGAAAGGTCGCGGCTTCGAGTTCGATATCGGTGGTTTGCTTGGTCATGGCGTTGTCGGCTCGGATTAACGATAAAATTCGATGATGCACCTCGGCACTGATTTAAATAGTATACCGGCGCGATTTCGCTGTCGTCGGTCCGGCGTCGAAACGCAACCTTTACTTGAGCTCCAGGCAATCCATGTCTTCCGCTGAACCGTTTCGAATCGTTGTCATCGGCGGCGGTGCGGGCGGACTCGAGCTGGTCACCCGCTTGGGTAATCGGTTCAGGCGCCAGCCTGCGATCGAAATCACCTTAGTCGATCGCGGGTATACGCACTTGTGGAAGCCGTTGTTACACGAAGTCGCGGCCGGTACGTTGAACTCCAACGACGATGAGCTCGATTACCTCGCACAAGCGCATTGGCACCGGTTCCATTTTCGGTTGGGCGCGCTTGAAGCGGTGGACCGCGATGCCAAGACCGTCACCATCGCGCCGTCATTCGATAGCGCGGGACAACCCTATATTCCACGACGAAGTTTCAACTATGACGCGCTCGTTATCGCCATCGGGAGCGTCACCAATGACTTTGGGATCCCAGGTGTGGCCGAACATTGCCTATTTTTGGACGGTCGCACCGAAGCCGACGCGTTTCATCAGCGCCTCGTGCGTGCCTGCTATACCGCGAATGAGCAAACCGAGCCGCTCCGCGAGGGTCAATTGGATATCGCGATCGCGGGGGCCGGGGCGACCGGCGTCGAGCTCGCCGCCGAGCTCCATCACGCGGTCCGTGCGTTGGTCGAATTTGGCCTGACCCGCATCCAACCCGAACGCGATATCAAAATTCACTTAATCGACGGCGCGCCGCGCATTCTGCCTGGTTTAAGCGAACGCATCTCGAACACGACTCAGGCGGCGCTCGATGCGTTGGGGATTCATATCCACACCGGCGAATTGGTGGCGGAAGCAACGGCGCAGGGCTTGCGCATGAAGAGCGGCAAATTCATTCCGGCCGAAATCAAGGTATGGGCGGCGGGAATTAAAGGCCCCGATGTGTTGTGCGCCCTCGATGGGCTCGAGGTTAATCGAATTAATCAGCTGTTGGTGCGTCCAACTTTACAAACCAC
>JAYUEZ010000108.1:0-2518 GCA_043738965.1 Gammaproteobacteria bacterium | reverse complement strand
AGATTTTCCAACGATCTCTCGAATTTCGCCGCCGCGGGCCCACGTTTACGTTTTACGAGGGGCCGCCGACGGCGAACGGTCGACCGGGGATCCATCATGTCTTGAGCCGGACCATCAAGGACCTGTTCTGTCGCTATAAAACCCTCAAGGGCTATCACGTCGAGCGCAAAGGCGGCTGGGACACGCACGGGCTGCCGGTCGAAATCGAAGTTGAAAAAGCGCTTGGGTTTGAATCGCGCGCGGATATCGAGAAATACGGGATTGCCGAGTTCAATCAGGCGTGCCGTGCGAGCGTTAACCGCTACACCGCGGATTGGAACGATCTCACGCGCAAGATGGGGTACTGGGTCGATCTCGATAACCCGTATGTGACTTATCACACACCCTACATCGAGTCGGTGTGGTGGCTGATTAAACGGATTTATGACCGCGGCCTGCTCTACAAAGGCTACAAGATTGCGTGGTACAGCCCGGGCACCGGTACCGTGTTGTCGTCGCACGAGGTGAGCTTGGGCTACAAAGAAATCACCGATCCCAGCGCCTATGTTCGATTCCCGCTGGTCGCCGAGGCGAAGGTCAGCTTGCTGGCCTGGACGACGACGCCGTGGACCTTGATTTCGAATGTCGCCCTCGCTGTGGGCCCCACCATTGCTTACGTCAAAGTCGCGATTAAGAACGCGGAGCAGCAAACCGAGCACCTGATTCTCGCGGAAGCGCGACTCGAAGCGCTGCGTTGCGAATATGAAGTTATCGCGCGCTTTGCTGGCCGCGATCTCGTGGGTACGCGTTATCTCCCACTCTACGAAGTCGTGAACACCCGGCAAGATGGCGCGCCGTGGCGGGTGGTGGTGGCGGACTATGTGACGGTCGCGGACGGTACGGGCATCGTTCATATCGCGCCGGCTTTCGGCGCCGAAGACTACGAGGTGGGCATGCGCGAAGGATTGCCGCTGGTCAATCCTATTGGTCCCGACGGCAAATTTTTAGACTACGCGCCGCTCGTGCCCGGGCTGTGGTTTAAGGACGCGAACCGCGTGATTAATCGTGATCTCACGGCGCGCGGCCTGCTTTATCGCCAAGACTCGTACTTGCATAACTATCCGCACGATTGGCGTAAGGGCACGCCGCTGATGAGCTATCCGGTCGAAAGTTGGTTTATCCGCACCACTGCGGTGAAAGATCGCCTGGTAGCGCTCAATCAAACCATCCATTGGCATCCGCCGGCAATTCGCGACGGGCGGTTTGGCAATTGGCTTGAGAACAATGTCGACTGGGCGCTCAGCCGCAAGCGTTACTGGGGAACGCCGTTGCCGATCTGGATGTCTGACCAAGCTGGTTCAGCGTACTTCGAAGTGATCGGGTCGATTGCCGAACTGCGCGCCAAATGTGCCACCGCGCTACCAAGCGACGATAAACTCGATCTTCATCGGCCGTTTGTCGACGACCTTACCTGGCCAGCGCCAGACGGTGGCACCATGCGTCGCGTGCAGGACGTTGTCGATGTGTGGTTTGATTCGGGTGCCATGCCTTTTGCGCAGTGGCATTATCCGTTCGAAAATCAAGCGGCCTTTGAACGCAATTTTCCAGCAGATTTTATCTGCGAGGGAATCGATCAGACGCGTGGCTGGTTTTATACGTTGCATGCCATCGCGACGCTCGCCATGGACAGCGTCGCGTTTAAGAACGTGGTGGTCAACGGACTCATTCTCGACGAGAAGGGCGAGAAGATGTCCAAGTCGAAGGGCAACACGATCGATCCGTTTACCACGGTCGCCGAATACGGCGCCGATGTCGTGCGGTGGTATCTGATGAGCAATTCACCGCCATGGGACAACATGAAGTTCGCGTTCAAAGGTCTTACCGAGACGCGTAACAAATTTTTTAGCACGCTGGAAAATTCTTATCGGTTTTTGGCGAGCTACGCCAATATCGACGGGTTTAGTTACGCGGAAGCCCGGATCCCAGCGACCGAGCGGTTAGAGCTTGATCGTTGGATTATGAGTCGCCTCAATTCGACTATTGACGTAACTGATCGGGCCTACGAAGCCTACGATGCAACGCATGCGGCGCGCACTGTTGAAGCCTTTGTCGATGATCTATCGAATTGGTATATCCGGCGTTCGCGACCACGCTTCTGGGCGGCGAAGAAGACTAGTGGCGACGTCACGGTGCACGACAAGCTGTGTGCGTATCAAACGACGTATGAGTGCCTTATGGCCACCGCCAAGTTAATGAGTCCGCTGGCGCCGTTCTTTAGCGAGTGGCTGTATCGCGCGTTGAATGAAACTACCGGTAAGGAAGCAGCCCCCTCCGTACACATGGCCGATTTCCCCGTGCTCGATGCCGCCGCCACCGATCAGGCACTCGAGGAGCGCATGGCCGTAGCGCGCACCATCGTGTCCGCCGTGCTGCTATTACGCAATAAGAGCCGCATTAATGTGCGCCAACCATTGTCACGGATCTTGCTCGTGGAAGGGTTTGGAGGCGTGCAACGTGAACTCGTCGAGGCGGTGCGTCT
>JAYUEZ010000107.1:0-2522 GCA_043738965.1 Gammaproteobacteria bacterium | reverse complement strand
CGTCATTTGCGACCAGTTCTAGTGCGCGACGCGGCCGAGCAGGTATTCCATTAAGAGGGGAACCGGCCGGCCCGTCGACCCCTTGGTTTTGCCTCCGGTCCACGCGGTGCCCGCGATATCAAGATGCGCCCAGTGAAAATCCTTGGTGAACCGCGACAGGAAACAGGCAGCTGTAATGGTGCCAGCCTCACGTCCACCCACATTCGCCACATCCGCGAAGGGCGACTCGAGCTGCTTGTGATACTCGTCCCACAGCGGCAAGCGCCAGGCGCGATCGCCGGCGCGTTGCCCGGCGGCGAGCAAGTCGTCGGCGAGCGCATCATGGTTACTCAAGAGACCGCTCGCGTGACTGCCGAGCGCAATCACACAGGCACCGGTCAGGGTTGCGATATCGATCACTACGTCGGGTTTAAAGCGCGCGCTATAGGTCAGCGCGTCACATAAAATCAATCGACCCTCGGCATCGGTATTTAAAATTTCGATGGTTTGGCCTGACATGCTGGTGACCACGTCGCCCGGCTTGGTCGCACTGCCATCGGGTAGATTTTCAGTCGCCGGCGCCACGCCGACCACGTTAATTTCAAGGCCGAGTTCGGCCACCGCTTTCATTACGCCGAGCACACTGGCCGCGCCCGTCATATCGAATTTCATCTCATCCATCGCCGCCGCGGGTTTGATCGAAATCCCGCCGGAATCAAACGTCACGCCCTTGCCGACCAATACCACCGGCGGCGCGGCGCCCGCGCCGCGGTATTCAACGGTGATGAGTTTGGGCGGTTGGCGGCTACCGTGCGCCACCGACAACAGCGAGCCCATGCCGAGCTTCAGCATGTCGGCTTCATCGAGCACGGTTACCTCAAGACTTGCGTAAGCTTTGGCGAGCGCTTCCGCAGCCTCGGCGAGGTGCGTGGGGGTGCAGTAATTCCCCGGCAAATTGGCAAGGTCGCGAGTCAGGGCCATGCCGAGCGCGATGGCGTTGCCGGTGCGCAAGCCTACTAGGGCGGCGTCCGCCTCACTGTCTTCGACTGCCGACCACACACGCGTCAACGCCGGCTTGCGACTGGGTTTGCTTTTCAAGCGCTCAAACCGATACGCGGCGTGGTTAAGCGACACCGCGATCTGCTGTTGCTTCCAGGCCGTGTCGCGATCTTTAACGCTGATTTCGCCGAGCGTGGTGGTGGCGTTTTTTATACCGGCGCCACAGAGCGCTTTCGCGGCGGCATTGAGGACTCCTAAATATTCGAGGCCAGAGATTCCGTCGGCCTTGCCGCAGCCCACTAGTAAAACTCTTTCGGCGGCGATGCCACCGACGTCGGGCACCATTAGCGCTTCACTTAGATTGCCGCTAATATCCCCTCGCTTAACAATTCGAGTCAGCGCTCCACGACTCGCCTTGTCGAGCCGTAAGGCACTTGGGCTCAAGCGTTTACCGGCGAGTACGCCGACCGCGATACAAGCAGTTTTATGCATGCGCAAGCTGCCGCGTTTAATCGAGATCTCCATAAAAAGGCGCTCCGCTGAGGTACTGGTCAGTGATCGACGCCGACACCAGCTTAGATATGTGTTGAACTTAAGTCCCCGCAGTGTATTCGGTCGCCGAACTGGCAGTAAAGCGCGTCTAGTCGCATGAAGATATTGGATCGCTACATCGGTTGGACGATCATTTCGGCCACCATCACCGTGCTCATCGTGCTGGTCGCGGTCTTCACCTTTTTCGCCTTTATCGAACAATTGGAAGATGTCGGGCGCGGCACCTACAACATCGGCAAGGCGACCGTGTTCGTCATCTCAAGTGTTCCCGACCTCACCTATAATCTATTTCCGATGGCGGCCTTGATCGGCTCCTTGATCGGCTTTGGGACCCTGATGCGGAACGGCGAGATTACCGTCATCCGTTGTGTGGGCGTGCCCAAAATGCGCGTCATCTACGCGGTGATCAAGGCGGGCGCGGTACTGCTCGTGGTGGTGATGCTAATGGGTGAATTCATCGCCCCGCCCGCTGAACGATTCGCGCAGGACTATCGCAATGTTGCGATCAACGAGCGCGTGACTTTTCAATCCGAGAACGGTTTTTGGGCGCGCGACGCGAATAGTTACATCAATATTCGCGAGATCTTGCCCGGCGATCAGCTGCGCGACGTCTATATCTACGAGTTCGACGACACGAGCAAATTGCGCTTGAGCACACACGCCGAGTTCGCGCGCTACACCGGACACGAATGGGTGCTGCAGAACATCACGCAGACCATGCTCGACGAGGATGGACTCAAGAAGCGCACGTTGGCCCAAGCGGCATGGGACTCGATCTTGAAGCCGGATTTACTATCGCTGGTAACGATTAATCCCGACAATCTATCGATTTCCAGTCTCATCAAATACAGCCGATTCTTACGCGATAACGGCCAAACCGCGCAGCGGTACGATCACGTGTTATGGCTCAAATTGAGTTACCCCATCACCACCGTCGTCATGGTCGTCCTGGCGGTGCCGATGGTGTTACGCGCGAACCGCAGTGTCACCGT
>JAYUEZ010000106.1:0-6652 GCA_043738965.1 Gammaproteobacteria bacterium | reverse complement strand
TTCCTCGGGCGCGGTGGCACTCAACATGTTCACGCTGGTGACTTCGATGCCGCTTTGGTAGGCATCGAGCATTTCTTGCATCAGTTTGGAGGCGTTGGCCGCAACTTCAGCCCGACCTTCGTTGATCACAAAATCAAACGTATTCCGCCCGATAGTCTCGCGAATGGCGCTCTCGGACGCGCGCTGGACGGTTTCATCCGGATCGGCGATGCGTAACAGATAGCTTTCCACGTCTTTAATCCGGTACTGCACGGCCAACTCGAGATCGACGATATTTTCGTCCTTGGTATACATACTGGCATTGCGCGAGAAACCGCGAATTTGGTCGATGTTCACTTTCACCACCGTCTCGATCGGGCGCGGAAAGCGAAAATGCGGACCGGGCTGTAAGGTCGTGACGTATTTTCCAAAGCGCAATACCACGCCGCGCTCGGCGGAATCCACGCGCCAAAACATCTCGTAGCCGAGTGCGCCCGCGGCAATGATCGCAACGAGTAGCCAAATCGATGAGGACGGCAGCGGGCCATCACCGCGCGGCGTGGTGCGCGGACGCCGACCAAACAGGCTCCCCAATTTGTCCTGCAGCTTGCGCACAATTTCGTCAAGCTCAGGTGGTCCTTGGTCATTGCGCCGACCACCCCAAGGATCACGATTGTTGTCGTTTGGTTCGTTCCAACCCATTAATTATTCTCGACGTTTGAAATCGATCTACGTTATGGAGCGGGCGATTGTAGGGCCAAGGCTTGGGCACTTCAACGCGCGCTTGTCGCGGAATTTACTGCGTGACACTCGCATCCAGATTCGCCCAGCGCGCATCCGTGAGCGTGACCTCCAACGCCCAACCGCCATCGGCCAGCGCTTCTTCACTCAAGACCGCGCCGCTCGCGTAGAGCTGTGCCCGGGTGCGCCCGGCCGCTGGCGGCAAGGTGATGCGGCGGCGGCTTTTCGCGAGATCGAGATGCTCGGCGACCGCCCGCTTGAGCACTTCGATGCCGGCGCCCGTGTGCGCCGACAGCCATACTCGTGTTGGTTCGTTACCGGCACCGCGTTCCAGGTGCGGCGGCGTATCGCGGTTTAAATCGATTTTGTTATAGACCTCGATTAGCGGTGTCGCGTGCGCGCCAATGCGCTCGAGCACGGTTTGTACTTCGGCCCGTCGTTCATCCACATCATCCGCGCTGCTGTCGATCACGTGCAGCAGCAACGCAGCGTCTTTGGTTTCGTCGAGGGTGGCTTGAAACGCCGCGATAAGTTCGGGTGGTAAGTCGCGAATAAAGCCGACCGTGTCACTTACCAGCACCGGATGCTCGCCTGGGACATTCATGCGGCGGAGCGTCGTATCCAGGGTGGCAAATAATTGATCCGCGGCATAGGCATCGCTGGTGGTCAGCTGATTAAACAACGTGGACTTGCCGGCGTTGGTGTAACCCACTATTGAAACGGTTGAGAGCTGCGCGCGGCGGCGCGCGCGGGTGCCTTGATGGCGTTGGCGCCGTACTTTTTCCAAGCGTTCGGCGAGCTGCTTGATGCGTTTGCCGATTAACCGGCGGTCGGTTTCTAGTTGCGTTTCGCCCGGGCCGCGTAAACCAATACCACCGCGTTGGCGCTCCAAATGCGTCCAACCGCGGACCAGTCGAGTCGAGAGGTGCTTGAGTTGCGCCATTTCGACTTGTAGCTTGCCTTCGAACGAGCGCGCGCGTTGAGCGAAGATATCGAGAATAACGCCAGTCCGATCGAGCACGCGGCAACCCACGAGGCGCTCCAGGTTGCGTTCTTGCGCTGGGGACAGACTGCGGTCAAACAGCAGCACTTCAGCGCCATGCGCGGTGACCGCCAATTGCAACTCCGCCGCTTTACCAGTACCCACAAAATATTTGGGATCTGGACGGTCGCGTCGCGCGCTAATGGAGGCAACAGTCAATACGCCCGCCGACTCGGCGAGTTCAGCGAATTCAGCGGGATCACCGGACCGCGCGGGGGCCGCTAGATCAACATGGACGAGGATTGCTCGCTCGCCACCCTGCGGCCGTTCAAACAATCGCGCAACGCCCGTTCATCACGCTATTCCTCGTCTTCCGGCTCTCCATCCGCGCGCGGTAACTTCACGTTGCGGGCCGGCACCACGGTCGAAATAGCATGTTTGTAAACCATCTGACTAACGGAGTTCTTAAGCAGGATCACGAATTGGTCAAAGGATTCGATCTGTCCTTGAAGCTTGATTCCATTTACCAAGTAGATCGATACGGGGATGCGTTCCTTGCGCAACGCATTAAGGTAAGGCTCTTGCAGAGATTGCCCTTTGGTCATGAGATTCTCCTTTTTTTTCGATTCTTCTAAGCGCCTGAAGATCAATTTTTTGTAACAGCTTTTGGCCGCAACCTGCGGTTAGCAGCTGAATAACAGCGCCGGGGTCGCTTTTAAGCGACCGATTCCGACCTAAGTATAATCGACAATGGCGTTAAGTGGTTCTGCGATCAGCGCGCGAATTAGATTTGAAACGAGGCCGGGATCGTCACTGTCCCACCAGCGCGCGCCAACTTCGGCGCGAAACCAGGTGTACTGGCGCTTCGCCAGTTGACGGGTCGCCACGATCGCGGCTTCGCGCATCTGGGAATAAGTCAGACTCCCAGCGAGATATTGCCAGGCTGCGCGATAGCCAACGGCGCGCAGTGCTGGTTTGTTCAAATCCAAATCCGCGCGCGTGCGTAACGCACAAACTTCGTTAATCAGTCCGCGTTCTAGCATGTCATCGAAGCGTCGCGCTAGGCGCCGATGCAACTGCGTTCGATCGCAGGGCGCCACCACCCAGCGCACCACGGGGAAGGCCAAGGGCCGCGGCCGCGCCGCGGCGATCGCGACCGTCATCGATTGACCGGTCAACGCGTGGATTTCGAGGGCGCGGAGGATGCGTTGCGGGTCGTTGGGATGGATGCGCTCGGCGCTTTGTGGATCGACACCGGACAAGCGCGCATGTAGCGCCTTAGTTCCCAACTTGGCAAGGTCAGCCTGTAAGCGCAATCTTAGGGGCGCATCCGCGGCTGGCAATTCCGAAATGCCCGACACCAAAGCGCGGAAGTACAGTCCCGTGCCGCCGACCAAGAGCGGTGTACGTCCGCGTGCGCCAATTTGTCCGATGAGATCACTGGCATCGCGCCGAAAGCGCGCCGCCGAGTAGCTCTCGGCGGGATCGCAGACATCAATTAAATGGTGCGGTATCTCGCGTCTGAGACCGGGATCGGGCTTGGCGGTGCCTATATCCAAGCCACGATAAACCAAGGCCGAATCTACGCTGATAATTTCGATCGGGAAGCGCCGCGCGAGTTCAATGGCACAGGCGGTCTTGCCGGCGCCGGTCGGCCCCATCAAGCAGATAACCACCGGTACCTGCGTTGCGGGCCGCGGCAATGCCACTAAGCCCTCCGCTCGGCGAATATTCGCTCGAACAGTGGGCTGTCGAGGTTCCGAGAAAACTGTCGTACGTCGAGACCATGCTGGGCGCTTGTCGCAGCGAGGCGCGCGCACCATGCATTCAGTTCGGCGCCAAGCGGCGGCAAGGCGTATGTCATCGCGGCCGCGTGTGCCGCGGCGTCTAGGGGATGAGTACGAAACATCGGCTCGGCCAACAGCGCGGCAACGAATTGCTCACCTTGGAATTCCGGGAGCACGGCCGGGATACCACGCAGCACCCAGCTATCGAGGCCGATGGCGGCGAATTCGAGCCCCAATTCGTGGTAACGCGCGAGCATTGCTGCGTAATCGTCACCGCCTTCGGTGACGAAGCGAATTGGAAATAATAGGGATCGCAATGCCGAGTTCGCGCGCAGGAGTGCTGCGGTCCAGTCGACAAGATCAAAAACGGCGACGCCGTTCGCGGCTACTTGGTACATCAGATAACGGTGTCCAGTCACGCCGACGATTTGCACGTCACGCGCGGGCGTCAGCGCCACGGTGGGCGGTGGCGGAGCCGGCACTCGCGGCTCCGCCACTTGATAACGCGGACGCACTTGGGCTGCGTGTCGATACTCCGGCATCTCCACTCGATTCGGCGATCCTGACAGCGCCGCGCGCGTCGCCGAATAGATCAGATCATGAACCACACGGATCCGATGGAAACGCACCTCGGTTTTACTGGGATGAACATTCACATCAACGTCGGTCGGCGCGGTTTCAATGTGCAAGGCGTAAGTAGCGAATCGCCCGGCGGGTAGTTGATCAGCAAAGGCGACGCGGATCGCATGTGCCAGTTGCCGATCCCGAATGAGCCGGCCATTGACCGCGAGCAACTGCATATCGGTCGTGGTCCGCGCGAGCCGCGGCGGCCCCACCCAACCATAGACGCGCACGCCGTCCGCGGCGATGTCGATGAAGCGCGCGTGGGTCGTAAAATCAATCCCAAACACCGCACGCCAGCGCTGCTGATTAGTTCGCGCGTCATGCGCCGCCGTCGCCGTCCACTGACGCTGCTCGACTTTCAACGCGAGCGCGACGCCGGGCGTACAAAACGCGTAGCCGCGTAGAATCTGCTGAATGTAAAGCGTTTCGGTCCGCGCGCGTCGCAAAAAATTGCGCCGCGCCGGTAGCGTCGAAAATAATCCGCGTACGGTTATCGTGGTGCCTTCGGCACCCGCTGCTGGCCGCAATTCAGAAGGCTCCCGACCGGGTGCGATGAGCTGGGTCCAAGCGTGCGCCGCACCGCGCACACGCGACGTAATTTCTAATTCGGCGACCGCCCCAATGCTGGCTAACGCTTCACCACGAAAGCCGAGCGACGTGATCTTATCGAGATCGCTTTCGCTGCTAATTTTACTCGTGCAATGGCGACGCATCGCGAGTGGTAGCTCGGGCCCGGCAATCCCGTAGCCATCGTCGCTTACCGAGATCCGTTCGATGCCGCCTTCTTCGATCTCAACGCGAATCGCGCCGGCCCCGGCATCGAGGCTGTTTTCAATTAATTCCTTAACGATGGACACCGGCCGCTCGACGACCTCGCCAGCCGCGATTTGATTGATGAGAGCATCCGGTAAGGGACGAATGGACGGTCTTAGGTCCGACATAGGCGTAGTGTAGCGCGAGCGCGTAAGACCAACGCGCCAGCGAGGAATCTAAGCGAGTAGCGTTAGTGTGCTTCCGCGAAGCGCTGCGTCGACAGCGGCTTACTCGCGACAAAGGACTTGATGCCGTCCTGAATCGCTTCGGCTAATTTTTCGCGAAACTCGGCATTTTGCAGCTGCTGCTCCTCGGTGGGATTTGAAATAAACGCGGTCTCAACCAGCAGCGAAGGAATATCCGGCGACTTTAAGACCATGAAGCCGGCCGATTGCACTTGCTCGCGATGCACGAAGCCCACGCGCCGGAGCGCGCGTAAGACGTTACCGGCGACGTCACGACTGGTTTCTAGTGACGCTGTTTGCGAAAGGTCGAGCAGCACCGAACGTAGCACCTGATCCTTATCTTCCAACGTAACGCCACCAACCAAATCAGCCCCATTTTCGCGATCCGCCAACCACCGCGCGGCTTCACTGGTCGCGCCGTGCGGCGACAACACATACACCGACGACCCGCGCACTTGGTGATTGCTAAACGCGTCGGCGTGAATCGACACGAACAGATCCGCCTTCTTATCGCGTGCTCGTACCATGCGATCGCGCAGGCCAACATAATAATCGCCGTCGCGGATCAACACCGCGCGCATGGTCGGCTCGGCGTTTATTCGCTGCGCCAGTTCGCGCGCGATCAAAAGCACCACGTCCTTCTCGTAGGTGCCGTGCGGACCGATCGCGCCGACATCTTCGCCGCCGTGGCCGGCATCAATAGCCACCACGAATTTAGGTCCCATGAATTTAGATGAGTTGGCGGCTGGCACCACTGCTTGCTCGGCGGTTACGGCGAGTTCCCGCAGGGGTGTTGGCGCGGTGGCCACTGCTGGCGCCAAACGTGGCGCCGCAGCCACGGCTAGCGTCGACGGTTTGGATGCTTCATCGAGCAAATCAACGACCAAGCGATGACCATACGGCGCGTGCGGTTTCAGGAGGGCATCACGTAACACGACGCGATGTGCGAGATCGAACACGATGCGGAGATCACCCGCGCCGCGCGCCGAATACCGCAGACCTGGGACGCGATCTTTCGCCGCGGACGGCAGCGTAAGTTCGCTCGCGAGTGCGGCAGTATGGAAATCGAGCACTAAGCGCCGCGGATTCTCAACTAGGTAAGCGTCATAGTCGACGGAGTTCGACAGATCGAATACCAAGCGGGTTTGATCAGGCGCGTGCCAAACCCGCAACCCTTGGACCTGGGCCGCGAAGGCCACCAGCGACAGCCCGAAGGAACAACAAAAGACTAACCAGCGCATGGGGATGAAAGCGCACTCTGGAATCCGTTTCCAACTATTTAGTCGGTTAGGAACAATATTGCAAGCAATTCTTCCAATATGGTGGCTAGGGTTATGAAACTAATGGATTAATCACGAGGGACTGGCAGGTTTGGCGGCCTGCGAGGGTGTAGCCGTGAAAGTGCAGCGTCCGTCGCTCATCGCCAACCACGTCGATATCGAGCGCGACATCAACGCGCGGTAACAACGCGCCCGCGCGCACGGGCCACTCAATGAGACACACCGTGTCATCGCGCACATAGTCGTCGAAACCGAAATAGT